>JASHWO010000028.1 GCA_030044045.1 Acidimicrobiales bacterium | reverse complement strand
GCCGGTGCCGGGGCCGGCTCGGGGCGCGCCGGCGCCGGGCCGACCGCGCCCACGGCCAACGGTGCCGGCTCCTCCGCCTCGACCTCGGCCCCGCCGGTGTACATCAGCACGGCCAGGCGCAGGTAGAAGAAGGCGGCCACCGCGGCCGAGACCATGGCCACCGCGGCCAGCGGCACCGACCCGGCGTCCACCGCGGCCAGCACCACCTGCAGCTTGGCCCAGAGCCCGGTGGTGAACGGCGCCCCGGCCTGGGCCAGCAGCAGCACGGCCAGGCAGAGGGCCAGGGCCGGCTGGCGCCGGGCCAGGCCCCGGTAGCCGGCGATGTCGTGGGCACTGTCGCCTTTCCGGCCCAGCACGGTGACGATGGCGAAGGTGCCGATCACCATGAAGGTGTAGGCGACGAGGTAGTAGAGGGCGGCCCGCACCCCCTGGGCGGTGGCCGCCTGCAGGCCGAGCAGGACGAAGCCGGCGTGGTTGATCGAGGAGTAGGCCAGCATGCGCTTCACGTCCCGCTGCACCACGGCCAGGCCGGCGCCGAGCAGCAGGGTGGCGACGGCCAGGGCGTAGACCACCGGCTGCCAGTCGGCCCGCAGGGTCCCGAACGTCGACACGAACACCCGCAGCAGGGCGGCGAACGCCCCCACCTTGGCCACCGCGGCCATGAAGCCGGTCACCGGGGACGGCGCGCCCTGGTAGACGTCGGGGGTCCACATATGGAAGGGCACCGCGGCCACCTTGAAGGCGAACCCCACCAGCAGCAGGGTCAGCCCGGCCAGCAGCAGCCCGTCGGAGACCAGGACGTTGTGGGAGAGGAAGTCGGCCACCTGGGTGAGGTTGGTGGAGCCGGTGGCCCCGTAGACCAGGGCGATGCCGTAGACGAAAACGGCGGAGGAGAACCCGCCCAGCAGGAAGTACTTGAGCCCGGCCTCGCCCGACGCCTCCCGCCGGTGGTCGAAGGCGGCCAGGACGTAGAGGGCGATGGACAGGATCTCCAGCCCCAGGAACACGATGATGAGGTCGTTGGCCGCGCCCATGAGCATGGCCCCGGAGGCGGAGATCAGGGCCAGCACGTGGAGCTCCGGCCCCTCCACCCCCTCGCGCCGCAGGTAGCCGTCGCCCACCAGGGCGGTGAGCAGCATGGCCGCCGGCACCAGGATGGACACCAGCGCGCTGAACCCGTCCACCACCACGGCGTGGTCCACGGCGGTGAAGGGGCCGTGCGCCTGGACGTCGGCCCACTGCCACCAGGCCAGCCCGAAGGCCGTGCCCGAGACGGCCACCGTGCCGGCGGTGGCCACGGCCACCCGCAGCGGGCGCCGCACCAGCGACGACACGGCCAGCAGCAGGACGGCCCCGCCCAGCATGACGATCTCCGGCAGGATGGCCAGGTAGCGGATGTGAGGGGTGTGGATGGCGGCGGCCAGCATGACGGTCATCCCTTCCTCTCGGTGCCCGAGGCCGCACTGCCGATGCCCGCCGACCCGGTGCCCGCCGCGCCGACCCCGGCCTCGCCGGTGCGGGCCACCGCCGGCTGGCGGGTGTGGGTGGCCAGCTCCACCCTGGCCACCAGGCGGTCGACCGACGGGGTGATCCGGTCGAGCACCGGCTTGGGGTAGAGCCCCAGCACCACGATGAGCACGATCAGCGGGGCGATGACCAGGCGCTCGCTCCAGGAGAGGTCCCGGGTGGTGGTGTCAGCCAGGCGGGGCTTGCCGTGGAATACCTGCTGGTAGGCCCAGAGCAGGTAGAGGGCGGCCACCACCACCCCGGCCGTGGCCACCACCGCCCACCAGCGGTGGGTGAGGAAGGTGCCGGACAGCACCAGGAACTCGCTCACGAAGCCGTTCAGCCCGGGCAGGCCGATGGAGGCCAGCATCACCACGGTGAACACCGCGGCCAGCACCGGGGCCGGCGACTGCAGGCCGCGCAGCTCGCTCACCTGCCACGTGCGGCGGCGCTCGTAGATCCAGCCGATCAATAGGAACAGGGCGGCGGTCACCAGGCCGTGGTTGACCATCAGCAGCACGCTGCCGGTCAGCCCCTGGGTGGTGAAGGCGAAGGTGCCCAGGGCAATGAAGCCGATCTGGGCCAGGGAGGAGTAGGCCACCAACCGCTTCATGTCGCGTTGGGCGCAGGCCACCAGGGCGCCGTAGAGGATGCCGATCACCGCCAGCGTCAGCACGTAGGGGGCCAGGTCCAGCGAGGCCTGGGGGAAGAGGTTCAGGTCGAAGCGGATGATGCCGTAGGTGCCCAGCTTGGCCAGGACGGCGGCCAGGATCATCGACCCGCCGGTGGGCGCCTCGCCGTAGGCGTCGGGCGACCAGGTGTGGAGCGGGAAGAGCGGCGCCTTCACGGCGAACGCCGCGGTGAAGGCCAGGAACAGCAGCACCTCGGTGGTGCCCGAGAAGTGGGTGCGCTCCAGGGCCGGCAGGGAGAAGGTGAGCACGCCGGTCTGGTGCTGGTGGAGGAAGGCCACGGCCAGGATGCCCACCAGCAGGAAGGCCGAGCCGAGGAAGGTGTAGACGAAGAACTTGATCGCCGCGTAGGCCCGGCGGGCGTACCCCCACCCGCTGATGATGAAGTACGAGGGGACCAGGGTCAGCTCGAAGAAGAAGAAGAACAGCACCAGGTCGAGCGAGACGAAGCTGCCCAGGCAGGCCGCCTCCAGCAGCAGCATCCAGCCGACGAAGCTGCGGGGGTCCTGCTTGGTCCGGGCGCCGGCCAGCACGACGGGGAAGAGCACGGCGGCCAGCAGCACCAGGAAGAGCGAGATGCCGTCGACCCCCACCTCCCAGTGGATGCCCAGGTCCGGCACCCACTGGTGGTCGGCGACCATCTGGTAGCCGGCCTGCCCGGCGTGGAAGGCCACCCCCATGGCCACGGCGACGCCGAAGGTGGCCACCGACACGGCCAGGCCCAGCAGCTCCAGCGCCCGGCGGGGCACCTGGGGCAGGGCGCCCAGCAGCACCACCGCCGCGGCGCCGGCCGCCGGCAGCAGGACCAGGACGGTCAGGTAGGGGAAGCCCCCGGCGCCGCTCACGACCACCACACCCGGCTGACCATGAAGGCGATCACCGCGGCCAGGCCCAGGGCGATGCCCAGGGCGTAGTTCCGGACGAACCCGGTCTGTAGCCGCCGCACGCCGCTGCCGGTGGACCGCACCAGGGTGGCCACGCCGTTCACCGCCCCGTCGATGACCCGGGCGTCGACCACCGTGGCCGAGAACCGGGCCAGGGCCTGGGCCGGGCGGCCGATCACCGCGTCGTAGGCGTCGTCCCAGTACCAGACCCGCTGGAGGAAGGCCGGCTCCAGCGCCGGCCGGTCACGGCGGCCCCGCCAGAGGTACCAGGCGACGACCAGCCCGGTGGCGGCCACCACCGCGTCGACGGTGCCCAGCACCCAGGCCTCCGGCCCGTGCACGTGGTCGGCGTAGAGGCTGGTGGCGAACACCGGCTGCAGCCACCCGGCGAAGCTGTCGTGGTAGGCCCAGGGCAGGTCGAAGATCCCGGCGGCGGCGGCGAACACGGCCAGCACCAGCAGCGGCAGCCGCATCACCCACGGCGACTCGTGCGGGGTGTGGTGGGCCGGGCGCCCGTCGGGGGCCGGCTCCTCCCACCGGGCCCGGCCGGTGAAGGTCAGGTAGAAGAGCCGGCTCATGTAGTAGGCGGTGCCCAGGGCGGTGAGCAGCCCCAGCACCCACAGGGCCGGGCTCTTCGAGAAGACGTTGTCCAGCACGTCGCCCTTCGACCAGAAGCCGGAGAAGGGCGGGATGCCGGCGATGGCCAGCCAGGCCACCAGGAAGGTGCCGAAGGTCCAGGGCAGCCACCGCCGGAGGGCCCCCATGCGCTTCATGTCCTGCTCGTCCTCGAGCCCGTGGATGACCGAGCCGGCGCCCAAGAAGAGCAGGGCCTTGTAGAAGGCGTGGCAGACCATGAGGAAGATGGCGGCGATGTAGGCCCCGGACCCCACGGCCAGCACCATGTAGCCGATCTGGGAGACGGTGGAGAAGGCCAGGGCCTTCTTGATGTCCTGCTGGGCGCAGGCGATGGTGGCCGCCACGAACGCCGTGAGACCACCGACGACGGCGACCACCCACATGGCGTCGGGCGAGAGCTCCAGCACCTGGTTCATCCGGCAGAGCAGGTACACCCCGGCGGTCACCATGGTGGCGGCGTGGATCAGGGCCGACACCGGGGTGGGGCCCTCCATGGCGTCGGGCAGCCAGTTGAACAGCGGGATCTGCGCCGACTTGCCGGTGGCCGCCAGGAAGAGCAGCAGCACGGCGGCGGTGGCCGCCCCCCCGGCCAGCAGGTCTTTGTGCGCGAACACCTGGAGGTAGTCGAGCGACCCCACCTTCGAGAAGATCAGGAACATGGCCAGCAGGAAGCCGACGTCGCCCACCCGGTTGTAGAGGAACGCCTTCTTCCCGGCCGAGGCGGCGGTGTCCCGCTGGAACCAGTACGACACCAGCCAGTAGGAGCAGACCCCCACCCCCTCCCAGCCCACGAAGGTGACCAGCAGGTTGTTGGCCAGCACCAGCACCAGCATCGAGAACACGAAGAGGTTCAGGTACAGGAAGAACTTGGGGTAGTCCCCGTCCCGGCGCATGTACCCGATCGAGTACAGGTGGATGAGCATGCTCACCCCGGTGACGAACATGCACATGGTCATGGACAGGGGGTCGAGCAGGATGGCCGCCTTGACCTGGAGGCCGCCCACCGGGATCCAGGTGAAGAACGAGTGGCCGGTGGGGCTGGTGCCGCAGGAGAAGGCACAGGTGAGGGTGCGCGACGTCGCCGGGCGCCCGGCCAGGCCGGCCAGCGACAGGCAGGCGGCCACGAACGAGCCGGCCACGGCGGCGGTCCCCACCCAGCCGGCCCAGGGGTCGCCCAGCCGGCGCCCGAAGGCCAGCAGCACCACGAACCCGGCGAGCGGCAGCAACGGCATGAGGAAGGCGGCGTGGAGCACGGGTCAGCCCTTCAGGGAGTGGAGGTCGTCGGCGGTGGTCGAGTCCCGCCTGCGGAAGATGGCCACGACGATCCCGAGGCCCACCACCACCTCGGCGGCGGCCACCACCAGCACGAAGAAGACCAGTGACTGGCCCCCGATGTCGTGCAGGGCGCGGGAGAAGGTGACGAAGGTCAGGTTGGCGGCGTTCAGCATCAGCTCGATGCACATGAACATGACCAGCACGTTGCGGCGGACCAGCAGGCCCACCGCGCCGATGGCGAAGAGCACGGCGGCCAGCCCCAGGTACCACTCGGGAGAGATGCTCACCGGGCTGTGCCCCCTTGCCCGGCCGGGGCTCCGCTGTGGCTCCCTCCGATGGCGTCCTCCTCCGATGCGTGGGGCCCCTGCCCCATGCCACCCTCGGGCGCCGGCTCCGGCAGCTCCCCGGCGGCCGGCTCTTCGCTCCCCTCCCCACCGGACGGGGGGCCGGACGGGCGGCGGGAGAGCACTACCGCCCCCACCACGGCGATCACCAGCAGGGCGGCGGTGGCCTCGAAGGCGAAGAGGTAGGTGGTGAAGATCGAGCGGCCCAGCAGGGAGACGTCGGTGTGGCCGCCGGCGGTGGTGGAGCCGGCCACCGAGTGGGCCCCGGTGACCCAGTGGGCGTCGACGAACAGGGCGATCACCCCGGCCAGGGCCGCCACGATCAGCAGGAAAGCCAGCGGGCGCTGGCCCTTCAACGGCTCGGCCTCGATGTCCTCCTGGCGGTCGACGCCGAGGAACATGATGACGAACAGGAACAGCACCACGATGGCCCCGGCGTAGACGATGACCTGCACCGCGGCCAGGAAGTCGGCGTGCTGCTCGACGAAGAGCACGGCCACCCCGAAGAGGGTGAGCACCAGCGACAGGGCGGCGTGCACCGGGTTCCGGGAGGTGACCACCCCCACGGCGCCCGCCAGCACGAAGGCCGCGCTGACCACGAAGGTGATCAGGTCGGGGATGGTGGCGCCGCCGGTGGCCACCAGCGGGACGGCGAGCGGGGCACCGAGCAGGGCGGGCATCAGCGGCTCCCCTTCCCCTTGGCCCCCTTGGCCTCTTTGGCGACAGCCCGGGCGGCCCGGATCTCCTGCAGCTTCCGGCGGGTCTGGTCGAGCTGGCGACGGTGGCGCTCGGCCGACTGCTGGGCCCGCCAGATCCGGCCCCGCATGCCCCGGTGCTCCAGCGGGATGTCCTCGTCCAGCAGGTGGGGCTCCAGCACCTCGCGCAACGCCTTCGTCCCCGTGGCCCCGTCGTCCCGCCGGCCCGACTGGCCGCCCTCCGGCGCCCGCACGCCGTAGCCCAGCTCGCCCGACCACTGGACCTCGCCCTCGTAGGCGGCCTGGCCGGCCGGTGCGGTGGCTCGCATCCAGCCCGAGGTCAGCCGGTCATCGCCCTCCCGCCAGTCCTCCCAGGGAAGCTGCTGCGGCCGGCCGTCGTCGCCCACCAGCAACTCGGCCTTGGTGTAGATGGCGTCGGCCCGGTTGGTGAAGGAGAACTCGAACAGCTTGGACTCGGTGATGGCCTCGGTGGGGCAGGCCTCCACGCAGAGGTCGCAGTGGATGCAGCGCAGGTAGTTGATCTCGTAGACGTAGCCGTAGCGCTCGCCCGGCGAGACCGGGTGGTCGGGGGGGTTGTCCAGGCCGCGCACGTAGATGCAGTCGGCCGGGCACACCCCGGCGCACAGCTCACAACCGATGCACTTCTCCATCCCGTCCTCGTACCGGCTCAGGACGTGGCGCCCGTGCTGGCGGGGCTGCTTCGGCTTCTTCTCGTCCGGGTACTGCCGGGTGACCCGGGGGCGGGTCAGGTGCTGGAAGGTCAGCTTGAAGCCGCCGAGGAACTTCAGCTCCTGCTTCACGTCGTCCAGGAAGCTCACCGGTCGACCCCCACCTGCTCGGTGACGTCCCGCTGCTGGCCCACGGCGAAGGCCCGCACCAGCAGGAAGGAGAGGGCCACGGCGGCCACGGCGATGCCCACGCCCCACCAGCCGGCGGTCACGAAGCCGGCCACCACCATCAGCCAGCCCAGCGAGAGCGGGATGAGGTACTTCCACCCAAGGGTCATGAGCTGGTCGTAGCGGAGCCGGGGCAGGGCGGCCCGCAGCCACACGTAGACGAAGAGGAACACCATCTCCTTGGCCAGGAACCACACCACCGGGAACCAGATGCTGAAGGTCGGGATGTGTGGCACCGGGCCGTCGGGACCGCCGAAGAAGAGGGTCACCATGACGGCCGACATGGTGATGACGTTCATGAACTCGGCCATGAAGAAGAGGGCGAAGCGGATGGACGAATACTCGGTGTGGAACCCGCCCACCAGCTCCGACTCGGCCTCGGTGAGGTCGAACGGCGGCCGGGTGAGCTCGGCAGTGATGGCGATCAGGAACAGGAAGAAGGGCACGAACCCCAGCCGGATGAGGTTCCAGTCCCAGAAGTTGGTGGCCTGCGACTCCACCATGGCCCGGGTGGAGAGCGAGCCGGTGACCAGCACCACCATCACCACGGTGATGCCCAGGGCGGCCTCGTAGGAGATCATCTGGGCCGACGCCCGGACCGAGCCCAGCAACGGGTACTTGGAGCCCGACGCCCAGCCGGCCAGCATCACCCCGTAGACGGCCACGGCCGACATGGCCAGCACCAGCAGGATGCCGATGGGCGGGTCGGCCACCTGCAGCTCGACGGCGTGCCCGGCGATGTGGACGACGCCGCCCACCGGCACCACGGTGAAGACGAGCAGGGCCGGCACCAGCGAGAGGTACGGGGCCAGCTTGAACACGAACCGGTCGGCCCGGTCGGGCAGCAGATCCTCCTTGAAGAAGAGCTTGATCCCGTCGGCCAGGGTCTGCAGCAGGCCCCAGGGGCCGGCCCGGTTCGGGCCGATCCGGCTCTGCATGTCCGAGATCAGCTTGCGCTCGAACCAGATGAGCATGGTGACGGCGCCCATCAGCACGCCGAAGGCCACCAGCACCTTGATGAGCACCACCACCCAGACGAACCAGCCCACCCCGTTGGTGTAGAGCGGGTCGCCGTGGGTGGTGAGGGTCGTGGTAGTGGCGGAAGCCGCGGCCATGAGCGGGCTCATCGGACCGACTCCAGCCGCACCTCGGTGACGGTGACCGCCGCGTCCACCAGGGCGGCGGCCCCCGGGCCGCCGTCGGCCGTGGGGACGTTGAAGGCCACCGAGACCACGCCCCGGGGCACGCCCGGGTCGGCCTCGGCCGGCAGCACCAGCGCCGCCCGGGACGACCGCACCCGCACCGGGTCTCCGGTGGTGAGGCCCAGGCGGTCGAGGTCGTACGGGTTGGCCCGGGCCACCGCCGGCTGTACCAGTGGCGCCAATGAGGGCGAGCCGCCCACCGCGCTGCCCGAGTCGTACAGGCGGCGAACGGACACCAGCCGCAGCGAGTAGCTGTCCACCGGCGGCACGTGGAGGGCCTCGCCACCCACCGGTCCGCCGTCGCCCAGCATGGGTGGGGGGGCAGTGTTGCCAGGCCCGCCTGGGGCCCCAACCCCAAGCTCCTCCGAAGCGTGGGGCCCCTGCCCCACGCCGGCCGTGGTGTTGCCAGGCCCGCCTGGGGCCCCAACCGGGTCAGACGACACAGTGAGCCCGACCCGCGG
>JASHWO010000270.1 GCA_030044045.1 Acidimicrobiales bacterium | reverse complement strand
GTCAGCGAGAGCGCTTGGAAATCCAACGAGCATGGCGGGCACTGCAGACCTGCATCGCCGAGGGTCACACCGTGGAGGACGAGGGATGACGCGCAAGACGTGGGATGAGGTCAAGAGCGAGCGAGCCGACTCCCCGGCTCGCCGCCGGGGCTACGAACGCGCCGGACGGGCGATTCGGTTGGCGACGGAGATCCACGAGCTCCGGGAGAAGCGGGGGCTGAGCCAGCGAGAGCTCGCAGAGCGTCTCGGTACGACCCAATCTGCCGTTGCGCGGCTCGAGGCCGGCAACGTATCCCCCAGCCTGCCTACCCTCGACAAGGTTGCCGAAGCGCTTGGGGTCGAGCTCGTCCTCAGTTTCACGGATCTCGACGACCGGGTCGCAGGTTGAGCGATACCGGAGGAGCCGTCACACAGACGACCCACTACCGGCTGGGCCCTCGGCCGGGCGTGCCGTCGGCCGCGGACGGCTCGCGGTAGGGGGCGGCGGCGGCCAGCAGGTCCCGCCCGGCCCGTGACGGCCCCGGCGTCCGGAAGTCGGCCACCACGCTGAACCGGTCGCCCCGGATGAGGGTCCGGCGCCACTCGATCGGCCGGTCACCGGCCAGCCCCAGGCGTTCGATGGCGAAGGCCGCGGCGTTCCGGGCCAGGCCCAGGAGGCGGCGCTCGGCGAGATCGGGCACCACCGCCCGGATGTGCTCGCTGCCGCCGGTGAGCCGGATGCCGGTGCGCTCCTCCAGCTCCTCGTAGAAGCCGTGCCGGGCCAGGTCGGCCCGCAGCAGGGGGACGCCCACGTCGTGGGGGAGCCAGATCCAGTCCAGGGCCAGCGGCTCCTCGTCGGCCAGGCGCAACCGCTCGACGTGGACCAGCGGCTCGTCCGGCGGGAGGCGCAGGCGGGTCGCGGCCTCGGGGTCGACGGCCACCGCCCGGGCCCGGACCTCGCTACGCTGCCCGGCCCCGGCGGCGGCGATCGAGTCGTAGAGGCTGTAGGGGGAGTCGAGCGGCTGGCGGATCTCCAGGTTCAGCCGGGGTCGCCGGCCCCGCTCGGCCACCACCGTGCCGTCCGCCCGCAGGCGGCGCATGGCCTCGCGTACCGTGTTACGGCTGACGCCGTAGCCGCCGGCCAGCTCCAGCTCGCCCGGGAAGTCGCCGGCGAGCTCTCCGGCCTCGGCCCGCCGCCGCAGGTCCTGCTCGAGCTGGGCCCAGAGTGGCAGGGCGCTCGACCGGTCGAGGAGGCGGGGACCGGTCACAGCCCGCCCAGGAAGAACGAGAGCACCAGCACCGCCAGCACCGTGGCCGTCACCAGGGTCATCGGGACGTCACGCTGTACGGCGAACCCGGCCACCCCGGCGGCCACCCGGAGCACCGGGGTGAGGATGAGGAGGAAGATCCCCAGCGCGATCAACCCCTGCCCGCTCCCCGAGGCGATGGCGTGCCCCACCGCGGCCAGCGAGTGGGGGAAGCGGGAGCTCGGTCCGGTGAGCTGGTGGTACGAGATGCCGCCCCGGAGGTGGGCATAGGACGGGTGCTGGGCGAATGTCAGGCCCAGCCCGGCCAGCACCACGGCGACCGAAGCTACCACCCCGACCCGGAGGACCCAGCCGATCACCGACTCCATCCGGCGCTGGGCCCGATCCTCGTCGCCGGCCGGCCGGCCCGGCATGAGTGCCACGGCCACCGGCGGGCCGGTCGAGGTCATCTAGAACACCCCCCGCTGGACCATCTCGACGGCGATGACCAGCAGCAGCACCACGAACACGATGCGGATGGTACGGCTCTCCAGCCGCCCGAGCAGGCGGGACCCGGCCACGGCGCCGGCCAGCACGCCGGCGGCCACCGGGGCGGCGATGACCGGGTCGATCTGCCCCCGGGTGAAGTACACCCCGGCGCTGGCCGCTGCGGTGACCCCGATCATGAAGTTGCTGGTGGCCGTGGACACCTTCATGGGGATGTGCATGGCCAGGTCCATGGCCGGGACCTTCAGGGCACCGGACCCGATGCCCAGCAGGGCGCTCACCAGGCCGGCGGCGTACATGAGGCCCAGCCCGGGCTTGGTGCCCGTCACCTCGTAGGCGATCTCCCGCCCCTCGGCCTGGTCGTAGTAGCTGCCGTGGAGCCGGAGGCGGTTGGCCAGCCGGTCGTCGGAGGCGGCCAGCACCGCCGCCTGGTGCCGCTTCTGGAAGGTGGCCAGGGCCGAGTAGCCGAGCACGGCGGCGAACACCACGAACAGCACCCGGTCCGGGACCACGGTGGTGAGGAAGGCCCCGCTGAGCGCCCCGGTGGTGGTGGCCACCTCCAGGAACATGCCGGCCCGCAGGTTCGTCATGCGCTCCCGCACGTAGGCGGCGCCGGCGCCGCTGGAGGTGGCGATCACCGACACGATGGAGGCGCCGATGGCCAGGCGGATGTCCACGTGGAAGAGCAGGGTCAGCACCGGGACCACCACCACCCCGCCCCCCAGGCCGACCAGTGACCCGAGGGCCCCGGCGGCGATGGCCACCAGGAAGAGCACCAGGACGAAGTCCAGCGGGGTCACAATCCTAATGTACCAACATTTGGATATCACGAGCCATCCACCCCCCTGGGGGGTGGCGGAGCCCCTGGTAGGGTCCCTGGCCTTGATCAAGTACCTCGGCTCCAAGCGGCGGCTGGTGCCATTGCTCGGTGAGATGGTGGCCGCCGCCGGCGGTGCCACCGGCCTGGACCTGTTCACCGGGACCACCCGGGTGGCCCAGCAGATGAAGCGCCGGGGGCTGGCCGTGACGGCCGTGGACACGGCCCGGTACTCCGAGATCTTCGCCCGGGCCTACGTGGCCACCGACGCCCGCCAGGTGGACGTGGCCGACCTGCGGGGCGCCGTCGACCACCTGCGGTCCCTGCCCGGGAAGCCCGGCTACTTCACCGAGACCTTCTGCGTCCGTTCCCGCTACTTCCAGCCCCTCAACGGCGCGCGGATCGACGCCATCCGTGACGCCATCGAACGGGACTACCGGGACAGCCCGCTCTACCCGGTGCTGCTCACCAGCCTGATCGAGGCGGCAGACCGGGTCGACTCCACCATCGGCGTGCAGATGGCGTACCTGAAGGAGTGGGCACCGCGCTCCTACCGCCAGCTCGACCTGCGGGTCCCGGTGCTGCTGCCCGGCGAGGGCCGGGCGGTGCGGGGCGATGCCTGCCGGCTGGCCGGGTCGCTGGGCGAGTACGACGTGGCCTACCTCGACCCGCCCTACAACCAGCACCGCTACTTCACGAACTACCACATCTGGGAGACGCTGGTGGCGTGGGACTCGCCGTCCCACTACGGCGTGGCCTGCAAGCGGATGGACTCCCGCGACGAGCGCACCAAGAGCGTTTTCAACTCCCGGCCGAAGATGCCCGACGCCCTCCGCCGCGTCGTGGACGACGTGCGGTGCCGGGTGCTGATCCTCTCCTACAACGACGAGGCCTGGATCAGCCGAGAGGAGCTGGAGGGCATGTGC
>JASHWO010000269.1 GCA_030044045.1 Acidimicrobiales bacterium | reverse complement strand
CGGACGATCCGGCCCTGGAGGACGACCCGGCCCGGCCGTCGTGGCGCCGCGGCCGGGCAGGCACGGCGGTGGGCCGGGCGGTGCACGCCGTGCTCCAGGTGGTGGACCTGGCCACCGGCGAAGGGCTGGAGGCGGTGGCGGTGGCCCGGTCGGCGGCCGAGGGGGTCCCCGACCGGGCAGGCGAGGTAGCGGTGCTGGCCCGGGCGGCGCTGACCTCGGTGCTGGTCCGCGAGGCGGTCGCCGGCCGCTATTGGCGAGAGGTCTACGTGGGCGCGCCGGTGGGGGATCGGGTGGTCGAGGGGTTCGTGGACCTGCTGGTCGAGCAGGCGGACGGCCTGGCGGTGGTCGACTACAAGACCGACCGGGTGGACGATCTCGACGCCGCGGTCTCCCACCACCGGCTCCAGGGTGCGGCCTACGCCGTGGCGGTCGAGCGGGCCTCCGGCCGGCCGGTGCGCCGTTGCACCTTCCTCTTCCTGCGCCCGGGCGGTGCGGTGGCCCGTGATCTGGACGACCTCGAAACGGCGAAGGCGCAGGTCATGGCCATGGTGTCGTCGGCCCCTCCGGACGCGCCACAGCCACGGTTCCGGTAATTCTCAGGTTGTTCCCAGCCTATTGAGGCAAAGTTGTGTTACGAACTGGTTGCCGTCGATCGGGATGCGGTCGAGCGCGGCCGATGGCATAGGGGACGGACAAGGAGACAATGGCGTGAGAATTCTGGTCCTTGGCGGTGACGGATACCTCGGGTGGCCCACGGCACTGCACCTCTCGCACCGGGGGCACGACGTGGCGGTGGTCGACAACTTCGCTCGCCGGCAGTACGACTACGAGATGGGGGTCGACAGCCTGGTCCCCATCCGCCAGCTCCAGCACCGGGTGCGGGTCTGGGAGGAAGTGTCGGGCTTCCGGGTGGAGCCCTTCGTCGGCGACCTGACCGACGCCGCCTTCGTGAACCGGGTCGTCGCCGAATTCCGGCCCGAGGCGGTGGTGCACTTCGCCGAGCAGCGATCGGCCCCCTACTCGATGATCGACCAGCGGCACTCCGTCTACACGCAGGTGAACAACGTGGTGGGCACGCTGAACCTGCTCTACGCCATCGCCGACACCGACCCGTCGATCCATCTGGTCAAGCTGGGCACGATGGGCGAGTACGGCACGCCGAACATCGACATCGAGGAAGGGTTCATCGAGATCACGCACCGTGGGCGCACCGACCTGCTCCCCTATCCGAAGCAGCCGGGCTCCTTCTACCACCTGTCCAAGGTGCACGACAGCCACAACATCATGTTCGCCTGCCGGATCTGGGGGCTGCGCTCGACCGACCTGAACCAAGGCATCGTCTACGGCCAGGAGACGCCGGAGACCGTCCTCCACCCGGATCTGGCCACCCGGTTCGACTACGACGGGGTGTTCGGCACGGTGCTGAACCGCTTCTGCGTCCAGGCGGTGGTGGGCCATCCCCTGACCGTGTACGGCACGGGTGGGCAGACCCGGGGCATGCTCGACATCCGCGACACCCTGGCCTGCGTGGAACTGGCCTGCCTGAACCCACCGGCGGCCGGGGAGTACCGGGTGTTCAACCAGTTCACCGAGTCGTTCTCGGTAGGGCAGCTGGCCGAGATGGTGGTCGACGCCTTCCCCGGCCGGGTGGAGATCGACCACCTGGAGGACCCGCGGGTGGAGAAGCAGGAGCACTACTACCGGGCGGCCCACACCAAGCTGCTCGACCTGGGGTTGGTGCCGCACCTGCTGAACCAGGCCACCATCGCCTCGCTGCTGGCGGTGGCCGATCGCCACCGCGACCGGGTCGACCTCCAGGCCATCCAGCCCACGGTGCAGTGGCGGGCCACGGCCAGCACCCTGCCGACCTCGGGCTCCTCGGCCCGGGCCACCGAAGGGGCCTGAGCGGCCCAGCGGACAGGCAGCGCGGGCTCGCCGCCCCGGGCCGGCGGTAGCGTCGGCCGGCAATGCCGCCCCTCGACCGCCGGCGCCGGCGCCGGAACATGCCGGTGGTGCTGGTCGTCGTGGCCGCCGCAGTGGTGCTGGCCGTCGTGGTCGGCGGTCTGCTCTCCGTGGGCCGGTCCTCGGGCGGCTACCGCCGGGCGGTGAACCGCTCCTACGCGGCCCAGGCCAAGGCGGTGGTGGCCCAGTCCAACGCCACCGGCGCCGAGCTGCGCCGGCTCATGTCCTCGATGACCACGCGCCGCCGCCAACCGCTGCACCGGCAGCTGGCCTCGCTCGAGGCCGCCAGCAGCCAGGAGGCGGCGTCGGCGGCAGCGCTGTCCCCGCCCACACCGACGGTGGGCGGGTTCAGCCAGGCCATGGCCTTGCGGGCCCGGGGCGTGGCCATGGCGGCGGCGGCGGTGGAAGGGGTGCTCGGTCTGGCCGGGGGGAGCGGCCGGGCGACCGTGCCGGTGGGCCGGGCGTCGTCCGAGGTGGCGGGAGCCGGCACCCTCCTGTTGCGGGCCGACCGCGACTACGCCGCCGTGCGCCGGGCGTTCCTCGCCGCTCCGGGCAGTGCCCGCCTGCCCCGGTCGGTCTGGGTGACCGACCCCAGCGGCTGGTCGCCCGGGCCGGTGCATGATCTGGTGCAGGCCCTGACCCTGACGCCCGGCCTGGCCGGGGCGCCCGACGTGGTGGTGCGGGCGGGGACGGTGCACGTCGTGCCCACAGTGGTGCCGCCGGTGCAGCCCGGCGACCCGCCGGTGGCGCTGCCCACGCACCACCTGCAGGTGGCGGCGGTGGTGGCTGACCAGGGGAGCCTGGGCGTGCCGGCGGTGACCGCGACGGCGGCCGTGGCCCCCCAGGGCCCGGGCCGGGCCGACCGGACGACGGTGACGGTATCGGTGCCGGCGGGGGGGTCGGTGGCGGTGACGTTCCCGTTGCTCTCGGTGACCCCCGGTGACACCTACACCCTGTCCGTGACCGTCACACCTCCGGCGGGCCAGGCCGACCGGTCCGGGACCCGGGCCAGCTATACGCTACGGATCGCGTTGCCCACGCCACCGACCACCACCACGACCACGTCGACCACCCGCCCGGGCAGGTCGTAGGATCGGACCGGGGCAGGCAACTCGAGAGGAGGCCTCACGCTCGTGGCGGACACCATCACCATCACCGACAACCGCACCGGGGAGGTCGTGGAGGTCCCGATCGTCAACGGCGGGGTGTCCGCCGTCGAGTGGTCGAAGGCGCTCCCCGGGGTGTGGTTCTACGACCCCGGCTTCCTCTCCACGGCCGCCTGCGAGAGCGCCATCACCTACTTGGACGGCGACGCCGGGATCCTCCGCTACCGCGGCTACCCCATCGAGCAGTTGGCCGAGGGCTCGACCTACCTGGAGGTGGCCTACCTGCTCCTCCACGGCGAGCTGCCCACGGCGGCGGAGTTCGACGCCTGGCGCCACGAGATCACCATGCACACCTTCATCCACGAGAACGTGCGCAAGCGGTTCCTGGAGGGCTTCCACTACGACGCCCATCCGATGGGGATGCTGGTCTCGGCGGTGGCCGCCCTCTCGACCTTCTACCTCGACGCCAAGCAGATCTTCGACCCCCACTCCCGGGCCAAGCAGGTCACCCGGCTGATCGCCAAGATGCCGACCCTGGCCGCCGCCGCCCACCGCTTCAGCGTGGGCATGCCCTTCGTCTACCCGGACAACTCCCTCGACTTCCCCTCCAACTTCCTCTCGATGATGTGGAAGGTGGCTGAGCCCCGCTTCGAGGCCGACCCGGTGCTGGCCCGGGCCCTGGACATCCTCTTCATCCTCCACGCCGACCACGAGCAGAACTGCTCCACCACCGCCATGCGGGTGGTCGGGTCGTCGCACGCCGACCCCTACTCGGCCTGCGCCGCCGCCTGCGCCGCCCTGTACGGGCCCCGGCACGGCGGGGCCAACGAGGCGGTGATCCGCATGCTCACCGAGATCGGCCACATCGACGAGGTCCCGGCCTTCGTGGAGGCGGTGAAGGCCGGGCACGGCCGGCTGCAGGGGTTCGGCCACCGCGTGTACAAGAGCTACGACCCCCGGGCCAAGATCATCAAGCGCACGGCGGACCAGGTCTTCGAGGTGACCGGGAAGAACCCGCTGCTGGACGTGGCCCTGAAGCTGGAGGAGATCGCCCTCTCCGACGAGTACTTCACCTCCCGCCGGCTCTACCCGAACGTCGACTTCTACTCCGGCCTCATCTACCAGGCCATGGGGTTCCCCCTGGAGATGTTCCCGGTGCTGTTCGCCATCCCCCGAACCTCTGGTTGGCTGGCCCACTGGCAGGAGATGCTCGACCAGGACTCGAAGATCGCCCGGCCCCGCCAGCTCTACGTCGGCGCCGAGCCTCGGGACTACGTCCCGATCGCTAACCGATAACCCGGGCCAGGCCCTCCTGGACCACCGAGACGACCAGTCGGCCGGCCCGGTCGAAGAGGAAGCCCCGGGCCAGGCCCCGGGCACTGGCGGCCACCGGCGAGTCGGTGTCGTAGAGCAGCCACTCGTCGGCCCGGAAGGGCCGGTGGAACCACATGCAGTGGTCGAGGCTGGCCCCCATCAGGTTCGGGTCGTCCCAGCGGACCGAGTGGGGCTGGAGGATGGTGTCGAACAGGGACATGTCCGAGGCATAGGTGGCCACGCAGGCGTGCAGCAGGGGGTCGCCCGGCAGCGTGCCGTCGGCCCGGATCCACAGCCGCTGGTAGGGGTCGCCGGGCTCGGCGTGCCGCCAGGGGAGCTCGCCGATGTGGCGCTGGTCGATGGGGTGCGGCCGGTCGAACCAGTCCCCCAGATCCTCCCGCCAGGGGGCCAGCCGTTCGGGCAGGGTGGGCAGGTCCTCGGGCGCCGGCACGTCGGGCATGGGGAACTGGTGCTCCAGGCCGGTCTCGTCGTCGTGGAACGAGGCGGCCAGGTTGAAGATGGCCTGGCCGTGCTGGATGGCCACCACCCGCCGGGTGGTGAACGACTTGCCGTCCCGGATCCGGTCGACCTCGTAGAGGATGGGGATGGCCGGGTCGCCCGGCCGCAAGAAGTAGGCGTGCAGGGAGTGCACCCGGCCGTGGTCGACGGTGCGACCGGCGGCCATCAGCGCCTGCGACGCCACCTGGCCGCCGAAGACCCGCTGGCGCTCGTCGTCGGGCTGGACGCCCCGGAAGATGTTGACCTCGATCGGCTCGAGGTCGAGCAGGCGGACCAGGAAGTCGAGGGACTCACTCACGTCGTTATGTTGGCACGGCTACGGTTCGGCCCATGGCGCACTTTCCCGAAGGGTTCCTCTGGGGGACGGCCACCGCCGCCCACCAGATCGAGGGCGGCAACGTGAACAACGACTGGTGGGACTGGGAGCACGACCCCTCGTCGGGGTGCGCCGGCTCCAGCGGCGATGCTTGCGACTCGCTCCACCGCTGGCGGGAGGACGTCGACCTGGTGGCCGACCTCGGCCTGGGCGCCTACCGCTTCTCGCTGGAGTGGAGCCGCATCGAGCCGGCCGAGGGGGAGTGGTCGGTAGCCGCCCTCGATCACTACCGGCGGATCTGCGCCGCCTGCCTGGGCCGGGGCATCGAGCCGGTGGTCACCTTCCACCACTTCACCACGCCCCGCTGGCTGGCCACTCGGGGCGGCTGGGAGTCCCCCGACGCCCCGGAGCGCTTCGCCCGCTTCGTCGAGCGGGCCGTGGCCCACCTGGGTGACGTGGTGGGCCGGGCCTGCACCATCAACGAGCCGAACGTGATCGGCGTGATGGGGTACATGATGGGCGCCTTCCCGCCGGGGGTGAAGGACGACCTGGCCCGCCACCTGGCGGTCAACGAGTCGATGGTCCGGGCCCACCGGCTGGCGGTGGAGGCGCTGCGGGCCGGGCCGGGGAGCTTCCCGGTGGGCCTGACCCTCTCCATGGCCGAGATGGTGGCCGGCGAGGGCGCCGAGGGGGTGCGGGACGCCGCCCGGGAGATCCTGGAGGACACCTTCCTCCGGGCCACCGGCGGGGACGACTTCATCGGGGTGCAGTGCTACACCCGGCTGCGCTTCCGGGCCGACGGCCAGCTCCTGGGCGCCGAGGAGGGTGTGCCGGTCACCCAGATGGGCTACGAGTACTGGCCGCAGGTGGCGGAGCACACCGTGCGCCGGGCGGCCGAGGTGACCGGGCTGCCGGTGCTGGTGACCGAGAACGGCATCGGGACCGAGGACGACCGCCAGCGCATCGCCTACCTCTCCGAGGCCATCCGGGGGGTTCACCGCTGCCTGGAGGACGGGGTGGACGTGCGAGGCTACTTCGCCTGGAGCCTGCTGGACAACTTCGAGTGGTCGATGGGCTACGGGCCGAAGTTCGGCCTGGTGGCCGTGGACCGCACCACCTTCGAGCGCCGGCCGAAGCCCAGCGCCTTCTGGTTCGCCGACGTGGCCCGGTCGAACACCCTCGTCCCGGCGAACGAGACCTGAGCCGTCGTCTGGGTACACTCGCGTCCAGTGAGCGATCCCGCCCCTTCCCCGGCTTCCGGCGCGCTCGAGCACACCAGCCTGGCCGACCTCTGGCGGGCGGACGAGGCGCTGGCCCGGCGGGTGGCGCAGGTCATCCGCCACCCGAGCAGCATGAAGCTGGCCAAGTACGCCTCGGTGTCGGTGATCTCCACCATCGTCTCGCAGGTGACCCTGCTGCTCACCTTCGGCGTGTTCCGGGTCATGTCCGAGGTGCCGGCCAACGTCCTGGCCAACGTGCTCGCCACCGTGCCCTCGTACTACCTGAACCGGTCGTGGGTGTGGGGCAAGAACGGGAAGTCGCACCTGTGGCGCGAGGTGGTGCCGTTCTGGGTGCTGAGCTTCGTGGGCCTGGCCTTCTCCAGCCTGGCCGTCTGGCTGGCCGGGGACTTCGCCCGGGACCACCACCTGCACCATTTCGGGACCTCGGTCCTGGTCAACGGGGCCAACCTGGCGTCCTTCGCCATCTTGTGGGTGGTCAAGTTCGTGATCTACCAGAAGCTCTTCCACGTGGCGCCGGTCGAGATGTCCCCGGCCGAGCCGGACCTGGTCGACGCCTGATCAGGTCGGGCCTGGCGGGTCGGGCCTGGCGGCGCCCGGGCCGGGTCAGTCCCGGAAGTTGGTGAACTGCAGGGGGATGCCGAAGTCCTCGGCCTTGCAGGCGGCGATCACCGCCTGGAGGTCGTCCCGCTTCTTGCCGTTGACCCGGAGCTGGTCGCCCTGGGTCTGGGAGCTCACGCCCTTCAGCCCGAGGTCCTTCACGAACTTGTTCAGCTTCTTGGCATGCTCCTGGGTGATCCCGGCCCGGACGGCCACCCGCTGGCGGGCGGCGCCCTTCGACGCCTCCTCGACCTTGCCGTCCTCGAACGCCTTCAGCGACACCTGGCGCTTCACCAGCTTCTCGTCGAGCACCTGGTGAAGGGCCCGCAGCCGGTCCTCGGTGGACGAGCGGAGGACCAGCTCCCCCTCGCCCAGGTCGATGGCCGAGTCGGTGCCCTTGAAGTCGAAGCGGGTGGCGGCCTCCCGGTTCGCCTGGTCGACCGCGTTCCGGACCTCCTGCATATCGACCTCGGAGACGATGTCGAAGCTCGGCATGGCGACACGATACCGGCTGCCGCTAGTGTCGGAGGCCTTCGGGTCGGTGTCCGAGTGGCCAAAGGAAACAGGCTGTAAACCTGTCGGCGAAAGCCTACGGGGGTTCGAATCCTCCCCGGCCCACCAGTTTGACGGCCTTGCGCGCCGGGCGTGTTCCGTTACAATGTCGTTACGGATCGGTTGCACCCGGGCCGCTGCGGCCCGGGTGCGGGACAGTGCCCAGGCTTTCCTGGCGACGCCACAGAGGGAACTTTGCCGTGCTCGACAGCGCTCCACCGGACACCCCGCCCCCGCCCCCATCGCCGTTGGTGCGGCGTGCCCAGCATGCGCAGGCCCTCGGCCGGGAGGCGGCCACCCGGGCGGCCACGGTGGCCGACCACCTGGTGATGCGCCTGGAAATGGCCAAGGTCCGGGTGCTGCCGCCCTCGATGCTGGCCGGCCGGATGCAGCCGGACGAGTCCGGCCCGGACGACTGGCGCTTCCTCCGCCGCCCGGCGCTGCTCGGCTTCCTGGCCCTGGTGTCGGTGGCGGTGGGCGCCTCGCTGCCCAGCTCGCCGTTCAAGCTGGAGATGGCCGGCACCTGGTTCTTCGGCGAGCCGGCGGCCGGGACCACCTCCACCGGCTTCATGCTCTTCGGCCTGGTGGCCGTCTACGGCGGCCTGGTCCTGCTGATGCGGGTCTGGTACGGGTTGATCAAGGCCCTGAGCCGCCGCCCCGGGGTGCCGGTGCGGTACCTGGCCTGGATCCTGGCCCTATGGGTGGTACCGATGCTGGTGGTGGCCCCGGTCTTCAGCCGGGACGTCTTCTCCTACGCCGCCCAGGGCGAGATGATGAGCCGCCACATCAACCCCTACGACTACGGGACCTCGATCCTGGGCGTGGGGCCCTACCCGAACCCGGTGGACCCGCTCTGGCAGAACACCCCGGCTCCCTATGGCCCGCTGTTCCTCGTGATCGACGGCTTCCTGGCCAGCGCCAGCCTCCACCACGAGCTGTTCACGGTGGTGCTGCTCCGCCTGTTCGCCCTGGCCGGCGTGGCCCTCATCGCCTGGTGTATCCCGAAGCTGGCCCGGTCCTACGGCCGTGACGTGGGCCCGATGTTCGTGCTGGCGGTGCTGAACCCGCTGGTGGTGCTGACCCTGGTCGGCGCGGCGCACAACGACGCGGTGATGGTGGGCCTACTGCTGGCCGGGATCACCGCCGCCCGGTACCGACACCCGGTGTGGGGGGTGGCCCTCTGCGCCCTGGCGGCGGCGGTCAAGGTGCCGGCGGCACTGGGGGTCGTCTACGTGGGCTGGGAGTGGCTGGGGACCGGCATCCCCTGGCGGCAGCGGGTGCGCCCGCTGATCACCGCCGGGCTGCTCTCCGGGGGCATCATGCTGGCCCTCTCGGCGGTGAGTGGGCTGGGCATCGGCTGGATCGGCAACCTGGCCACGCCGGGCACCGTCCGGAGCTGGCTGGCCCCGGCGACGGGGGTGGGCATGGGGCTCACCGACGTGCTGCACCTGGTGGGACTGGGGGTGTCCCAGGGCGGGGTGCTCACCGTCACCCGGGTCCTGGGCCTGCTGACGGCCGCCGCCGTCTCGGCCTTCCTGCTCTGGCACAGCGACCGGGTGGGGAGCCTGCGGGCCCTCGGGATCAGCCTGCTGCTCTTCGTGGTGCTGGGCCCGGTGGTGCAGCCGTGGTACCTGACGTGGGGCGTCATCCTGCTGGCCCCGATCGCCGCCGGGCGGACCCGGGGGGTCCTCATCGCCCTGTCGGCGGCGGCGCCGTTCATCGGCCTGCCCGGCGGCCGCACACTGCTCGACGAGCTCATCCACGCCAATCCGCTGGCCGTGGCGGTGGCGTTGCTGGTCCTGCTGGGCGTGCTGCTGGCCCCGATCGGCCGCTGGTCGTCGGCCTGGCGGGACGAGTCCCCGGTCCTCAGCCTCGAGGGTTAGACCCACGGCCGGCGCGGGCAGGGGCCCCACGCACCGGAGGAGCCTGCCATCGAGGAAGGCGGCAGTGGGCGCCCAGGCGGGCCATGTCACAGCAGCCGCTCCATCTCAGCCACGTCGAGCCACCGGCCGTGCTTGCGGCCGACCTCCCGCTCGGTCCCCACCAGATCGAACCCGCAGGCCCGGTGGAGAGCGATGGAGGCCTCGTTCCGCCCGACGATCCGGGCGATGACGGCGTGGAACCCGTGGCGGCCAGCCAGTCGGACCAGCTCCTCCAGGAGCAGGCGCCCCACCCCGTGGCCCCGGTGGGCCCCGTCGACGTAGACCGAGTCCTCCACCGTGGTGGCGTAGCCGTGGCGCTCCCGGAAGGGCGAGAGGGCGCCGAACCCCACCACGGCCGGCGTGAGCTCGGGGCGCCCAGGCGGGCCGGACAGCACGGCCGGTGTGGGGATGGAGCCCCACGCACCGGAGGAGCCTGGGTTGGGGCGTCCAGGCGGGCCGGACAACACAGCGACCACCGCCGGGTGGGCCCCCCGATGGCGGTCGAGCCAGGCGAGCTGCTCGTCGGCGGTGCGGGGGACCACGTCGAACGTGTTCGTCCCGCCGGTGACCTCGGCGTTGTAGATGGCCCGGATGGCCTCGGCGTCCGCCGCCGCCGCCGCTCGGATCTGCATCCGGGGATGGTAGCCACAGCCGGGCGTGGGGTTGGGGCCCCAGGCGGGCCGGACAGCACTGCCGGCCGGGCTATCATGGTGCCCCGCGGTACGGAACTGCCCCCTTAGCTCAGTCGGCAGAGCACAGCCATGGTAAGGCTGGTGTCGTCGGTTCGATTCCGACAGGGGGCTCGCCTCGGCGGCGTAGCTCAGTTGGTCAGAGCACACGGCTCATAATCGTGTTGTCGCGGGTTCGAGTCCCGCCGCCGCTACCAGACCTGTCACGGCGCGAGACGCCCCATCGGGGGCGGTTTTACGTTCGCGGTCGGTGATCAGGGCGGGTAGTCCGCCCCGGACCAGCAGCGTCGGCTGGATGACGCCGGGCGCCTCCACGACCAGCCGGTGCACGAAGCTCTGACCCGGATATTGCAACCAGGTCGGTCAAGGTGGGCCGATGACGGTCGGATCGACGCGGCCGGGGCCCGAGATGCCCCAACGGCGCCCACGACCCGCACGAGGGCGCGTCAGTCCACAGGGTCGTGGGGAGTTGGATGTCGCCGGGCGGGAGCGGTGGGTGGCCTGGCCGGCTCAGGCAAAGGCCGGCAGTCCCCTGATGCGGGTGAGGGCCTCGATGAACGCCCTGGCCCATGGGTGTGAGCCCGGAATGCGTAGCTGCAGGCGCCGGGCGTGCGTGGTGATCCGGGCGGCCAGGTTGAAGAAGGCCAGGCGGAGGCGTTTGCCCCGGCAGCGATGGAACTCCTCGGGCAAGGCGAGCACCCGGATCCAGCGCGCCACGTTGTAGGCGAGGGCGGCCGCGTGCCACCACAGCCAGTTGCCGAAGAAGTTCTGCACCGGGGCGTGGACGAGACCGAAGTCTTCCTTCAACTGGCGGATGGCGTCTTCTGGGATGCCGCCGCGACGCCGGTGGTGGGCTTCGACCTCGGCGGCCGGGGCGAACAGCGGCGGCAGGTTGGTGACGATGGCATGGAACCGCCACCCATCGAGGTCGTCGAAGCTCAGTTGCTCGCCGGCGCTGGTGCGCTGGCGGCGCACGATGAGACGCAGGCGACGGTGCTCGGCCTTGGAGAACCCCACCTCGAGAGTGGTCTCGGCGATCTCGGAGCCGATCTCGCCCTCGGCACCGAGGGCCCGCACCCAGGCAGTCGCCGGGTCACTGGCCAGTGCCGCCACCGCGGCACGGACATTGGTCCTGTTCGGGGCGGTGACGCTGAAGGCAGCCCCGAGCGCCGCACAGGTGGCGAACACCTCGTGCTGATAGCCCGCCGAGTCGATCCGCACCCAGAGGTTGGTGCGGCGGCGGACCACCTCGGGGACGGCCGACACGCACTCGCCGACGAAGCTGGCGAGCGCCCGGCCCGGGTGGGCGTTGCCGGCTCTGGCCCGCAGCGCCAGCACGTCCCCGGTCTCGCCGCACACCCCGATCATCGGCGAGAGCCCCACCTCGCCCCGGTAGGTGAAGGCCGAGCCCTCCTTCTTCGGCCCGTAGGTGCCGACCAGCGCGGCATCGGGGTCGACGGTGAGGAGCCCACCCTTGGGCCCGGCCCCCATCGCCCAGGCCCGCCGGAGCATCACCCGGTTCACCG
>JASHWO010000268.1 GCA_030044045.1 Acidimicrobiales bacterium | reverse complement strand
CGGGAGTCCATCACGATGTAGGCCCCACCGAAGGCCTTGCGCAGGATCACGCAGAGCCGGGGCACGGTGGCCTCGGCATAGGCGAAGGCCAGCTCGGCCCCGTGGCGGATCATCCCCCGCCATTCGAGGTCCTTCCCGGGAAGGAACCCGGGGGTGTCCACCAGGGTCGCGATGGGCAGGTTGAAGGCGTCGCAGAGCCGGACGAAGCGGGCCCCCTTCTGCGAGGCGGCGATGTCCAGGGTGCCGGCCAGGGCCAGCGGCTGGTTGGCCACCACCCCCACCGCCCGGCCCCCCAGACGGGCGAAGGCCGTCACGAGATGGGGAGCCCAGCCGCTCCACAGCTCACACGCCTCCCCGTCGTCGGCCACCAGCCGGACCACCTCCCGCACGTCGTAGGAGGCGTTGCCCCGGCCGGGCACCACCTGGCGCAGCTCGGGCACCAGGCGCCCGGGCGGGTCGGCGGTGGGCAGGTCGGGCGGCTCCTCGTCAGCGTGGCGCGGCAGGTAACCGAGCAGCTCGGCCACGGCCTCGTCGGGCTGGTCCGACGCCACGGCGCAGAGTCCGCTCACCCCGGCGTGCATGGCCCGGCCACCGAGGGCCTCCAGGCCCACCCGCACCCCGGTGAAGGCCTCTACCATCGACGGCCCGGACACGAAGGCCACCGCCGAGCCGGTCATCACCACCAGGTCGGCCAGCCCCAGCAGCAGCGCCGGGCCGGAGAGCACGGGCCCGGCCGCCACGGCCAGCACCGGGACCACCCCCGAACAGGCGGCCACGGCCGACGCCGCCCCGCCCCAGCCGTGCAGGGCATCGATCCCCTCGGACACGTCGGCCCCGCTGGAGGCCAGCTCCAGCACCAGCGGGACCCGCAGCCGCAACGCGGTGCGGGCCGCCTCGGCCAGGCTCTCGCCGTCGCGGCGGGCCAACGCCCCGCGCCGCCGCTCGGATGCCGTCCGGGCCACCGCGGCATGACGCCCGTCGATGGGCCGCAGGGCCACCCCCACCGTGCCGTCGACCCCGGCCCGCACGGCGATCGGGGCCCCAGGGGCCCAGCGGGCAGGCAGTGCGGGCTCGCCGGACCCCTGAGCGACGCGCTCCACGGCCGGCCATCCTACGGTCCGCCATCTCCCCGGGTGGCTCCAGATCCGGAGCCATTCCGAGGCGTACCAAAACCGGGGGGGTTCTGAGTCATCGGCGTACCAAAACCGGGGGGGTTCTGAGTCATCGACGTACCAGAACCGGGGGGGTTCTGGTACGATCCCGGGCATGCGCGACGACGAGATGCGGGAGCGCCTGGTGGACTGCAACCCCTGGTGGCGTGCCACGGCCACCGGGTCGGATCCGACCGCCTGGACCGCCGCGGACCCGACCCTGGCGGCCCGTGCCCGGGTCGACCTCGGCTACCGGTCCGACCTGCTCGACGACGTGGTCCAGGCCCCGATCGACGACCAGCTCGTCGTGCTCCGGGGCCCCCGGCGGGTAGGCAAGTCGGTCCTCCTGAAGGACACCGCGGCCCGGCTCTGCGGCCAGCGCGGGTTCGACACCCGCCAGGCCGTCTACCTCCCGGCCGACGGCATGGCGGCACGCGACCTCGGCCGCGCCGTGAAGCTCGGGCGCGAGCTCACCCGCTCGGCCGAGGACGCCCGGCGGGTCTGGCTGCTCGACGAGGTGACCGGCATCCCGGGCTGGACGCAGCAGCTCAAGTACCTCCGCGACAACACCCCCCTCGGTGCCGACACCGTCGTGTGCACGGGATCGTCCTGGCACGAGGACGCCCGGGTCGAACGGGACCTGCTCGCCGGCCGGGCGGGCACGCGGCCCGCAGCGCGCACCCGGCTGCTGCACCCGATGTCGTTCCGGCACGTGCTGGTAGCGACCGGGCGGGACGTGCCACCCCCCCCGAGCGTCGACCCCTGGGCGATCCAGGAGCCGTCGACGCGACCGATCGTCGAGGGCCTCGAGATCTTCGCCGGCGAACTGGACCTCGCCTGGCAGTCCTACCTCACCTCCGGCGGCTTCCCGAGAGCGGTGGCCGAGCACCATGTCGACGGGGAGGTCTCCGACGCCTTCCTGCACGACCTCGAAGCGTGGCTGTACCGGGACGTCGACCCGGAGGCCGGCGAGGACTCGGTGCCGAAGCTGCTCGGGGAGATCGAGCGGCGCGGCACCTCCCCGCTGAACCGCTCCGGACTGGCGACGGACCTCGGCTATGCCAACCGCCAGGCACTCGACCGGCGGCTGGCCCGGCTCGTCCACGCGTTCGCCGCCCTGTGGTGCCACCAGATCGACGACGAAGGCCACCGGGTCGCCGGCGCCCAGTCCAAGCTCTACCTCTCCGACCCCGTCCTCGCCTGGGTGGGCTCCCGGCTGCGCAGCGGCCTCGGGCGACCGGATTTCGCCCGGCTCACCGAGGCCGCGCTCGGCGCGGCGCTGGGCCGGGCAGTCGACCGCCTGGAGCCCGGCCGGTGGACGGCCGACGACACGATCGGCTACCTGCGGACGGGCAAGGGCAACGAGATCGACTTCGGTCCGACGTCCGTGCCGGCGCCAGCCGGCCCACGCGCGACCGTGCCCATGGAGTCGAAGTGGGTGTCGTCGGGCTGGCGTTCGGAGTCCCTGGTGGTCGAGGGCAAGTTCGCCGGCGGGGTCCTAGCCACGCGGACCGTCGTGGACCTGTCGCACCCGGTCTGGGCGGTGCCGGCGCCGGTGTTGGCCCTGCTGCTCGAGTAGGGCTGCCCCCCGGCGCCGCCGCGGGCCAGATTGCCGCGCTCGTGAGGGGGGCGGGAGGTAGAGTGCACTCGCTTCGCCACGTTCGATGCACTGCTCGGGGCGGGCGGGCAACCAGAGGCGACGGTGGTGGGGCGGGGCCGGCGGGTGCGACCGCCCTCACGTTGTCCGACGGGTCGACAGGGGAACGCGAATGGCACAACGGATCGTCGGGCTCGACATCGGCACCAGCGCCATCCGTGCCGTCGAGCTCACGGTCGAGCCCGGCAGCCGGCCCGTCCTGGAGGCCTTCGGGCAGGTCGGCATCCATCCGGGGGTGATCGTCGACGGCGAGATCCGCGACCGCTCCCAGGTCGTCCAGGCCATCCAGCGGGTGTGGCGGGAGGGCGGCTTCAGGGAGCACCGGGTGGTGCTCGGGGTGGCCGGCTTGCGGGCCATCACCCGCGAGGTGGACATGCCGCCCCTCCCTCCCGACGAGCTGGACGACGCCGTCCGCTTCCAGGCCGACCAGGTGGTCCCCTTCCCCATGGACGAGACGGTGATCTCGGCCAAGGTCATCGCCCAGTACACCGACGCCGACGGGTCGCCCCAGGTGCGGGTGCTGGTGGCCGCCGCCCACCGGGAGCTGATCAGCGGGGTGGTGGCCACTGTGCAGGCGGCGGGGCTGGAGCCGGTGGGGATCGACTTGGACACCGCCGCCGTGGCCCGGGCCCTCCACGACCCCGCCCACACCGGCGGGCCGGAGGCCGTGGTCTCGGTGGGCGCCGGGCTGACCATGGTGGTGGTGCACCAGGGCGGCCGGCTCCAGTTCGTCCGCACCATCGACCTGGGCGGCGAGAGCGTCACCAAGGCCATCGCCGGCGCCATCGACGTGCCCCTGATCGACGCCGAGCAGCTCAAGCGCCGCCTGGCCGAGGGACCCCTCCGCGACCACCGGGTGGAGGTGGCCAACCGGTCGGCGGTGGCCGAGCTGGTGGGCGAGATCCTGAACTCGATCCGCTTCTACTCCTCCCAGCCCGGCCGCAGCACCCCTTCCCGGGTGCTGGTCACCGGGGGCGGGTCACGAACGGCCGGGCTCTTCGACCAGATCGAACGGGGGATCGACGTGCCGGTGCTGGCCGCCTCGCCCCTGGCCGGGATCGACACCAGCCGCCTCCCCATCACCCCGGAGCAGGCCCGGGCCATCGACCCCACCATGGCCGTGCCGGTGGGCCTGGCCCTGCCCGACCCCGGCGGCAAGCCCTTCAACCTGCTCCCCCCCGAGGTCACCGCCGGCTACGTGGAGCGGAAGGTGCGAAAGGCCCTGTTGGCCGTCGGCGCCATCGTCCTGCTCCTGTTGATCGGCGGCACCGTCTGGCGGATCCTCTCCGTGCAGCACGCCGAGGGCCAGGTCTCGTCGCTGGACAGCCAGCTCTCCTACATCAACAAGGTGGAGATCCCGAAGTACGACAAGGTGGTCGCCATCCAGGACCAGATCCGCACGCTCCAGCAACAGGACGAACCGCTGGTGGAGGGCGAGGTGGACTGGCTCGTCGTCTTCAACCAGCTCGGCCAGTACCTGCCGTCGAGCGCCGTGTTCTCCACACTGAAGCTCACAGAAAACGTCGAGCCCGGCACGCCACCGACGAACGCTGCCGGCGGCTCGTCCACCGGCAGCACCACAGCAACGCCCATTGGCATCGGGACCGGCAATGTCAGCGTGACCAGCTACACAGCGTTCAGCCAGTTCGGCGACTCCATGGCCCAGTCACCTGCGCTAACGCTCGGCGCCCCGTCGGTCACGCTTACGAACGGTTCCTCCATCACGTTCAGCATTGCCTTCAGCATCGACGCCAAGGCCGGCAGCCAGCGGACCAGCCTCTTCACCCAGCCGGTGCCATGAAGATCTCACCCGACACCCTGGCCGCGCTGAAGCGTCCGCAAGTGGTTATCACCGCCGTGGTGGCCGTGGTGGTGATCCTGGTATGGCTCGTGGCCTTCTTCCTACCTCAGGGAAAGAAGGCCTCGACGCTCGCCACCCAGCAACAGTCTCTGCAGTCAGAGGTGGCGCAGGGCGATGCCAAGGTGACCCGGCTGGAGCACACATTTCAGCAGGCCACCCAGCTCAGGTCGATGGACAATGCCCTGCGAGCCTATGTCCCCACCACACCGGATATCTTCAAGACCACGGCCAACTACACCAGCCAGCTGTCGGCAACCGTCACGGCCGCGGGGATGCACCTGACATCGGTGAGCCCAGGGGGTGCGGCCGCCGCGAGTAGTGGATCAAAGTTCACTACTGTCCCGGTTACGCTGGTCGCGAAAGGGACCTACGACGATCTCCTCACCCTCGTCACCAAAATCTACTCGATGTCACGGCTGACTGACATCAAGTCAGTGGACGTGACTGGAGGAGGCCCCGGAACCAATCGGTCGACGACCTTGACCACCACCCTCGACCTCGTCACGTTCACGACGGCTACCCCACCGTCAACTACGCCGTAAGGAAAGAAACGACTGTGCGTCGCCGGCCCCCTTCTCTGCGCCGAATGCGCCATGCAGTCGCGGTGGGAGCGCTCTCAGGCTCAACGCTACTCCTAGCTGGATGTGGCTCAACGGCCGGAGATGCAGTCAACCACGTAAGCCACGCAGCACACTTGGACAGGGCGACGAACCCGGCAACCACGACCACGGCGCCCCTGCCAGCCTGCGGATCCCAACGTGATCCCTTCGATCCGACGGCATCGGCTGCACCCCCTGGCTCACCGTCGATGTGCTAATCAGCATGGCCTCCATCGCTCTTCCGTACGCGAAGGAGGGGCCCAACTCTCGCTGGGCCCCTCCTTTTGTTCCTAATCTTCCAATACGCTATGTCTTCGGATTGGTAATTGTCTTAAAGTTTGGCTGCCATGTGGCCAGCGTCGTTGTGGCGTATGAACTCGCCTCACACTTTGTCGACGATGTTTGGGTTGCGTTGGCGTAGAAACTGTCCCCCGCTGGGATATGCGCGGTAGCCGTACCTTCGTTATCGACTGCAACCCAGCAGTAGCCATCTCCATCCAGCGCTGACAGGATAACTATCGACGATGTTACTTCATCGACAGAGATACTGTTGTCCCCCTTAGTCGGTCCCGTCGTCCCATGAACGAACTTAATGGTCGTCTGTGTCTTTTGGAGTGTCTTAGCCATTTCGGCGGAATCTGTTGTCGCTCCTGTAGCTGCCGGAAAGCTACTGGTCCTCGTGTAGATTGCCGTTGCCGACGTCATGGCATTGGTCAGATTCGACTGCGCCGACGTCTTCTTCGCACCGCCCGTCACGCTCAGGAACGTAGGAATGGCGATGGCGAGGAGGATCCCCATGATCAGGAGGACCACCATCAGTTCGATAAGGGTGAAGCC
>JASHWO010000267.1 GCA_030044045.1 Acidimicrobiales bacterium | reverse complement strand
CTGCCCAGCGGGTGACGGGCTCACCAGGAGCTGCCCGTCGACCAGCTCCCGGCGCAGGCTGTCGTCGGGCATCTGCTGGAGGTCGTCCCAGGTGAACCCACCGGCGCCGGCCGGGATGGCTATCGGGGCCTCTGCCTCTGCCTCTGTGCCCGCCGGCCCGGCGGTTGCCACGGCCATGCGATCAAGGGTACGCGTTGGGGCCACACGCACACAACGGTCGGCCCTCCCCCGATGTCGTACCCACCTCCTCCTCGTGGCGACGTGGATATCATATCTGATACAATCAATGGCCTGTCGCCCGACGCCGTCGAAGCGACTGACGGCTGGGTGACCAACCGGGCGTCGCCCGGAAAGATCATCCTGGGAGATCTCGGGGGGATCGAATCGGGGGTGCGGCAGCTCGTCCGCAAGGTGCCACTGGAGGTGGTCGAGGTGGAACTGCCCTCTGGCCATCGACTGCGGGTGCCGACGGCCGACGAGATCCTGCGGATCAAGGGCTACCTCGTGGTGCGGCGGAACCAGACCCGGGGCTACCTCGACGTCGTTGCCCTGTCCGACCGCTGCGGCATACGGCATGCTGCTGCGGTTCTGCGCGACATCGACCGGTTCTGTGCCGACCAACGAGCCCCGGGCGCCCTGGGTGTGGCGACGCAGTTGGCTCAGCAGCTCGCCGACCCCCGCCCGGCGGACCGACGGACGGTCGAGCAGCTCGACCGGTACAAGGCGCTGGACCCCCGGTGGGCCGATTGGGGTCGGGTGGTCCGGGCGTGCCGGGAGCTGGCGGTGGAGATGGCGCAGTGACCGGGACCGGCCTTCACTTCCGCAACGTCGACGCGTCGCCCGGGGACCCGGTCGAGCGCTGGCCGTTCGAGGCGGTCCTGGCCGCCGTCGAGCGGGGCTTCCTCCCGGACTGGCAGCACCTGGCCCGGGCCATCGCCGAGGACCCCTGGGGGCCGGTGAGCCGTGCCGTCGAGGAGGCCGTCCGGCTCTCCCGCCCCTACGGCACGACGGAGCTGATGGAGGGGGTCGTCGCCCGGGCCCGGTGCGAGGCCGCGGCAGCTGAGCGCCAGGAGGTGGCAGCCGAGGTCCGGCAGATCCTCGAGCAGTCGGGGCTGGGGCGGCGCCAGCTTGCCGAACGTATCGGCACGTCGACCTCTCGGCTCTCCACCTACCTGTCGGGGAAGGTCACGCCCTCGGCGGCACTCATGGTGCGGATGCGCCGGGTGGCTCGGCAGGCGGCGGGCCGGCTCACGTCGACCGTCGGAGGTCCTCCAGGAGCAGGTCCATGACCTGCTCCTCCTCGATCTCCACGCCGCTGGCCCGGACGGCGGGGGAGAGGTCGGGGTCCCACCGGGCCTCGGGGACCGGGCCCCGCAGCGGCCGGGGGGTGGCCCCGGCCGCGGTGAGCCGGGCCAGTGCCTGGTGGTGGTCGCCGGCGCGGAACCGCCAGGGCTCGGCGTCCAGGTCCCCGATGACCTGGTTGGCGATCGAGATGCCGCCGGCCCCGAAGTCGCCGTGGTAGCGGAGGCGGGCACCGCCCTCGGCCAGTGTCCGCAACAGCAGGACGGCGGCCAGCGAGGGTTGCCCCTCCAGGCAGACCACCGTCACCGGCAGGCCGGCGGCGGCGGCCGGTACCGACGGGTTCTCGCAGGCCCAGACCACGGTGCCCGGGGGTAGTCGCCACCGTTCCGACTGGACGGCGGCCAGCGGCAGCGGCAGGGGCACGTGACCGCCGGCCCACCGGCCCGCCGCCGCGGTCAGCGGGCCGACCGGTTGCGGCCGCAGCCCCAAGATGAGGACGGTGGACGAGGTTTCGTCGGACACCACGCCCTGGTCGGCCCAGCGCGCCCGCCGGTCGGCCGCCGCCGGCCGCCCGGACCGGCCGGCCAGGTGGGCCAGGGCGGCGACCACCAACCGACCGGTGGGGCTGCCGTCGTCCAAGCCGTGGGCGTCGCCGAGCACCTCGGCGGCCAGCCGCGATCGGCCCTGCCGGTCGGGGAGCGGCAGGCGCGCCAGCACGTCCAGCGCGCCGGTGAGCCGCCCACCGGGATCGTCCAGACGGCGCCACCGCCCGCCGGCCCGCAGCCGGTCCAGCCAGTCGGCCAGCGCTGGGTGGACATCCGTCGCCGGGTGCGCCTGCAGCCGCTGCCACAGGGCTGCCTCCTCCACATCGCGGGCCGCCCGCTCGCCCGGGCGGTCCCGGACCGGCCCGACAGCGGCTGACACCACCTCGACCAGGGCGCAGCCGGCCCGGGCCCGCAGCAGGTCGTCCAGGCGGTCCAGGGCCACCCGGACGGTGCGGCCGCGGGTACGGGTGCCGAGCAGCCGGTCCACCGCCACCCGCTGGTCGTCGGCCAGATCCCGCAGGTACACGGCGACGCCGTCGACCCGGGACCCGGTGGCCTCCAGGCGCCGGTGCGCCGCCGCCCACAGCGGCGCCAGCCGGGCGTCGGAGGCCAGGCCGGCCACGCTGCCCGGGCTGTCAGCCGAGCCGGTCGTCGTCACCCGTCGTCGCCCACCCGGTGGCCACCTCGGTGCGGTGGTCCAGCCACGGGTCGTCCTCCCGGCGGACCTGGCCGTCCCAGACGAACCGCAGCGCCGTCACCCCGGGATGGCCGGGGATGCGCTCCAGGTGGTACACGGCCACCGACGGGACCTCCGGGTAACAGCCCCACTCGGCGTAGTTGGTGAGCACGATGTCGAGGTCCAGGTCGACCAGCATCCCCAGGCAGTCGCCCCGCTGGCTGTCGTCGATCCCGGCGAAGGCCTCGTCCAACATCAGGAGGTGGGGCGCGTCAGGGCGGGCCGAGGCGTAGTAGGCGGCGGTGGCGGCGAACAGCGGCTGGTGGGCCAGCTTGGCCTGCTCCCCGCCGGAGCCGGTGCCCTGGGTCCGGGCGGTCAGCCTCGTCTCCTGCCCGCCGGCCCGCCGGTGCACGGCGAACCGGTGCCAGCGGCGGTAGTCGAGGGCGGTGCCCAGCCGCTCCACCACGTCGCCGCCCTCGCCGTCCTCCCGGGCCGCCCGGACCCTCTCGGCCAGGTAGGCGGCGAGGGCGGCCCGCTCGGGCTGGTCCAGCAGGGCCACGTCGCTCCGGAGCAGCCGCACCGCCTGCTCCGCCCCGGGCCCGGCGTCGGGGGACACCTCCCAGGACAGGCGCAGGCTCACCCCGCTGCGGGTGGGGTGGGCGGCGAGTTGCTCGTTCATCCGGCGGACCAGCGACCAGGCGGCGTGGACCCGTTCGCCCAGGTGGGTGCCGACCTCGGTGAGCAGGTGCCGTTCGATGAGCTCCCGCTCCTCGGCCGACAGGGCCTCGCGGCGTCGCCGGACCTGCTCGTCCAGGGCGGTGGAGAGCTCCCCGATGCCCACCACCGCCCCGTTCAGGGTGGCGAAGCAGACCTCGATGCCGCCGCTGGCGTCGAGGTAGGGGTCGAAGTCGCTGCCGAGCTGGGAGCGCAGGACGGTCATGCCGTTGTGGAATCGGTTGCTGACCGCATCCTGCTCGGCCTGGTCCACCCCCACCTCCCGCAACCGCTCGTAGGCCGAGCGGGCGAAGGCCAGGCCGGCGGTGACCTGGGCCAGGTCCCGCTCCGGGTCGACCGGCCCGAGCGCCAGGGTCGCCAGCTCGGTGGTGGCCAGCCGGGCCAGGGCGGCGAGGGCCTCGGCCCGCTCCTGCTCCCGTTGCCGGCGTTCCCCCTCGGTGGTCTCCAGCCGGGTGCCAGCCGCGGTGAGGCGCTCCCGGGCGTCGTCCCGTTCCTGGTCGAGGCCTTGGCGGTCGTCGATCGCCTGCTGGAGGAGGGCCGCGAGGTCGGCATGCCGCCGCATGATGGCGTCGGCGTCGGCCCCGGAGGTGCGGCGCAGCTCGTCGGCCTCCCCCCGGGCCTGGGCGGCCACCGCACCGGCCCGGTCGGCCTGCGC
>JASHWO010000266.1 GCA_030044045.1 Acidimicrobiales bacterium | reverse complement strand
CGGCGGGCGTCGGCCGTGCCCAGCCGCCAGCCCAGGACGTGCAGGATGTCGCCGTGCACGTGCACCCGGTAGCCGACCATCCCGTGCACCGCCGGGGGGAGCCCGGTGGCCAGGCTGGTCAGGGCGGTGGCGGTGGTGCTGGGGGCCACCGAGGTGATCGGGCCCCCGACGGCGCCGGACAGGGTGGGGGCGAGCCCCCGGCGCTGCCCGAGCTGCTCCCATCCCAGCCCGTCCACCACCAGGAGCACCACCTGGCGGGCCCGGGCCACCGGCGCCGGCAACCAGGCCGGCTGTGCTGCGTCCTCGCCCGCCTGGGCGCCCGCTGCAGGCTTCCTCGATGGCAGGCTCCTCCGCTGTGTGGGCTTCGGATGCCCGGTGGGCGTCCGAAGTGACAGGAGCGCCGGCTGTGCTGCGTCCTCACCCGCCGGGGCGGGGGCCTCCCCGACCTGGGCCAGGAGGGCTGGCACCACCTCGGTGAGGCAGGCCCCGCCGAACTCGGGCACCACGGGCGCCGGCGGAGGCGCAGGCACCCCGGGATCCGGCTCGGACGGCATCACCCAAGCGTAGGGCGGCCTGCCGCGTCGTCGCAGATCGAGCGGGGCGGGGGCCCGGGGACGGCGGTAGCATCGTCTTGCGTGAAAGTCTCCACTCGCGGCGACTACGCCTCCCGGGCGCTGCTCTCGCTGGCCCTCCACGGCGGCCAGACCACACCGACGTCGGTGCGCGACATCGCCGAGCGCACCGGGCTGCCCCAGCCCTACCTGGAGCAGATCCTCCTCGCCCTGAAGGGCGCCGGGCTGGTCCGCTCGAAGCGGGGCGTGGGGGGCGGCTACGTGCTGGCCCGGGCCCCCGAGGAGGTCACCCTGGCCCAGGTGGTGTCGGCCGTCGACGGGCCCATCGCCGCCGGGGACTTCGGCGAGCCCCACGCCGACGGGGCATGCGACCACGAGGGCCAGTGCGTGCTGCTCGCCGTGTGGTCCGAGGTCGGGGCGGCCATGCGCGCCCAGCTCCAGTCCTTCACCCTGGCCGACATGGTGGCGCGCTCCCGGGGAGGCGCCGCCGGGAGCGGGACCGCCGCCGTGCCGGCCGCCCCTACGCCACGGTCCCGACCGATGCCGGCGGCCCGTTCCATCGGGCCACGACCGGCGTCTCCCGCTCCCAGCCGAGCACGCTGACGGAACCGGCGTCCAGGGCCAGCAGGCGCCCGCCGACCGGCGGGAGCCCGAGCCAGCGGGCGGCCAGCACCCGCAGGACGTGGCCGTGGGCGAAGCAGACGGTGTCACCGCCGGCGGCCCGCGCCCGCGCCAGCACCCGGTCGGCGCGGCGGCCCACGTCCGCCGCGGTCTCGCCGCCCGGCACCCCGCCGGTCCACAGGGTCCACCCGGGTCGCTCGGCCCGGATGTCGTCGCTGGTGCGCCCCTCGTACTCCCCGTAGTCCCACTCCAGGAGGTCCCCGGTGGGCTCGGCCCGGCCGCCCAGCCCGGCCAGCCGGCAGGTCTCGGCCGCCCGGGCCAGGGGGCTGGTGAGCACCAGGGCGAACGCCGACCCGGCCAGGGCCGCACCGACCGCCTCGGCCTCGGCCCGGCCCGCCGGTTCCAGGGGGACGTCGGTACGCCCGGTGTGCCGGCCGTCCCGGCTCCACTCGGTCTGCCCGTGCCTGACCAGGACCACCCTGTCGAACGCCACGCCCCACTGCAACACCCGGCGCCACCAGCTCGCAACTCGGCGGCCCCGGGCGGGCCATGCACCACGGCCGGCGTGGGGCAGGGGCCCCACGCTTCGGAGGAGCCGGGGGTTGGGGCCCCGGGCGGGCCATGCACCACGGCCGGCGTGGGGCAGGGGCCCCGATAGCCGAGACGGAATGCCGCGGCCGTGGGCGGCGTTGTATCGGCTCGGATGGGTAGAGCTTCCAGTGAGGCACGACCGGCGGACGAGAAGAGGGCACCAGAGGGACCGATGAGCACCACGAAGACCAGGACGACGGCAGGGACCACCGACAGCCTCGGGCTGCTCCTCCGCGACCTGGACCGGCACCCCATGCCCGACCACGAGGGCCAGGTGGCGCTGGCCCAGCGGGTGGCGGCCGGCGACGAGGAGGCCCGCCGGGAGATGGTGGCGGCCAACCTCCGGCTGGTCGTCCACTGGGCCCGGCGCTACCAGGACCGCGGGGTGGAGATGGCCGACCTGGTGCAGGAGGGCACGTTCGGCCTCCTGCGGGCCGTGGAGAAGTTCGACTGGGAGCGGGGCTTCCGGTTCTCGACCTACGCCACCTGGTGGATCCGCCAAGCCCTGCAGCGGGCGGTCCAGCAGCACGGGCGTACCATCCGCATCCCCCTGGAGGTAGCCGAGCGCCTGCAGCGGCTCGACGCCGTGACCGCCGAGCTGGCCAGCCAGTTCGGCCGGCCCCCCACCGACGAGGAGCTCACCGAGGCCTCGGGGCTGACCAAGGCCGAGCGGGAGTCCCTGGAGGACGTGGCCCGGGTGTCGGCCAGCCTGGACCAGCCAGCCGCCGCCGACTCGGCCACCTCGCTGGGCGACCTGGTCGCCCCGGACGGGGACGACTGGGCCGGCACCGTCGACGACGAGCTGGTGATGGGCCGGGTGCGCGAGGCGGTCGACCGGCTGCCGACCCTGCAGCGGGACGTGCTCCGCCTGCGCTTCGGGTTCGGCGGCGACACGCCGGCCTCGCTGCAGGCCACGGCCGAGCGGTTGGGCGTGGGCGTCCGGCGGGTGCGCCGGGCCGAGGAGGAGGCCCTGGCCGCCCTCTCGGCCGACGTCGACGTGGTCGGCGCCCACCTGGCGGCGTAGCACCCCAGACGCCGAGCCGACGGCCGGCGCTCCTGTCACTTCGGACGCTCACCGGGCGTCCGAAGCCCACGCATCGGAGGAGCCCGGGGTCGGGGCCCGGGCGGGCAAGCAGCTCAGCCCTGCGGGAGCGGCGGCGGGTCGTCGAGCAGCCCGGCCAGGTCCGACGGCAGGGGCGACGACCAGCGGGCCGGCTCGTCGGTGCCGGGGTGCCGGCAGGCCAGCTCGGCGGCGTGGAGGAACAGCCGGCCGGGCGGCAGCAGGCGCCCCCCCACTCGGCCGCCCGGCCCGTAGCGGTCGTCGCCCACCACCGGGTGTCCCACGGCCGAGAGGTGCACCCGGATCTGGTGGGTACGGCCGGTGTCGAGGGCCACGGCCAGCAGGGTGGCGTCGAGCGGGGCCCGGTAGCGGCGCAGCACGGCGTAGGTGGTCCGGGCCGGGCGCCCCTGGGCCGAGACGGCCATCCGGGTGGGCGTGCGGGCGGAGCGGCCGATCGGCGCCTCCACGACGCCCCGCTCCTCGGCCACCTGCCCGGCCGCCAGAGCCAGGTAACGCCGGGACACGTGGCGGGCGGCGAGCTGGGCCACCAGCGACCGGTAGGCCTCGGGAGTGCGGGCCACCAGCAGCAGCCCGGACGTCCCGCGGTCGAGGCGGTGGACGATACCCGGGCGCTCCGGGTCGCTGGTGCCGGCCAACGCCACCAAGTCCGGGAAGCGGGCCAGCAGCCCGGCGGCCAGCGTGCCCTCGCGGCGCCCGGCGCCCGGGTGGACCACCACGCCCGCCGGCTTGTCCACCACCACCACCTGGTCGTCCTCGTGGACCACGGTGAAGGGCACCGAGGGGTCGGCCACCAGCCCGCCACCGGCCGCCGGTCGGTCGATCTCCAGCACGTCGCCAGCTCGGAGCGGGTGGCTGCGACTGGTGACCGGCCGGCCGCCGACCCGCACCCCGCCCGTGGCCACCAGCTCGGCCGCCCGGGCGCGCGGGATCTCGGCCAGCATGGCCACCGCCCGGTCGACCCGCATCCCGTCGAGGAGGGCCGGCACCGTCACCGCCGTCGCCGGCGCCGTCACCGCCCGCCCGCCCGGTCGCTCTCCCGGCCAGCCTCCCCGCGGGGCACCTGGCCGGCCTCCTCGTCGGGCACGCCACCCGCCGGCCGCTCGGCCTCGCCGCCAGCCGAGCCCTCGGGCCCCGGCCTGGCCGGCCGGCCGGGTGACGGCGCCCGCCAGTACAGCACCACCAGGAGCACCAGCCCCACGGTGATGCCGGCGTCGGCCACGTTGAAGGTGGGCCAGTGGGTCAGGGAGACAAAGTCCACCACGTCCCCGTGGTGGCTCCGGAAGGCCCGGTCGCAGAGGTTGCCGGCGGCGCCCCCCAACACCAGCCCGACGGCGACGGCCGTCCCGGCCGAACGGGCCCGCCAGGCCAACCAGGCCAGCACCACCACCAGCACGACGGTCACCACGGCCAGGACCGGCGCCTGGCCGGTGAAGAGGCTGAAGGCCGAGCCCGAGTTGTAGCGGAGCGCCAGCCCGAACGGTCCCCACAGGTGCACCGGCCGGTGCAGGTCGGCCACGGCCAGCGACGTGGTCACCTGGTCCACCGCCACCACCACGGCCGCCACCACGGCGGCGAGCACCAGGCGGCGCGGCTGCCCAGCCCTCAGCGCCGCGACAGCCCCCCGCTCTTGCAGGCCACGCAGAGCCGGGCGTACGGCAGGGCGCGCAGCCGGGGCTTCGGGATGGGCTGGTGACAGCGCTCGCACGCGCCGTAGCTGCGGTCGCGGACCCGGGCCAGGGCCAGGTCGATCTCCTCCACCGCCACCAGGGCCTGGGCGGAGAGCGCCAGGTCGCGCTCCCGGTCCACGGTCACCGTCCCACCTTCACCCGACTCCTCGTCGAACTGGACGTCGCCCGGCTCCCGCTCCTGGGCCAGCGAGTCCGCCTCGGCCTTCAGGTCGGCGGCCTGCTCCTGGTAGATGGCCCGCTCGGCCTCCAGCAGCACCCGCTGCTCGTCCAGGAACTTGGCGTCCTTGGCGTACGGGCCGGGCTCCGCCCGCTTGGCCGCCGGCTTGGCCGGCGGCTTGGCCGCCACTTTGGCCGGGGCCTTCGTCGCTGCGGGCTTGGCTGGGGACCGGCCGTCGGTGGCCGGCTGCTTGGCCGCGGCCTTCTTCGCCGCCGGCTTGGCCGGAGCCTTGGCCGCCGGCTTGGCCGCGGCGGCCTTGGTCGGGGACCGACCGTCGGTGGCCGGCTGCTTGGCCGGCGGCTTGGCCGCGACCTTCTTCGCCGCCGCCTTGGCCGGGGCCGCTGCCTTCTTCGTTGCCACGTCCTTGGTCGCCACTCGCCTCTCCCTCGACGCCGATCCCGTCGATGCCCTGCC
>JASHWO010000265.1 GCA_030044045.1 Acidimicrobiales bacterium | reverse complement strand
GCCACGGCCAGGACGGCGGCGGCGATCCGGGCCGCCAGCCAGTCGGGGAGGCGGGCGTCGGTCCCGGGGGAGGCGTCGCGCCGGCGCACCCTGGCGGCAACGGCTCGCAACAGCGGCCAGCAGCACGCCACCCAGGCCACCCAGGCCACCACCGCCAGGAGGTCGAACAGCCCGTGGGCCGAGAGCATCTCGGCCCGGGACAGGTGCCGGGGGAGGGGATCCCCCACCAGCTCGACCAGCACCACCGGCACGGCCACGAACACCAGCGCCGCGGCCAGGGCCCCGGTGGCCACGTCGGCCACCTTGCCCGCCAGGCCCGGCTCCGGCTCCCGGGCCGTCATCCGCCCTGGCCTTTCCCGGCGGTGATGGACAACGAGTACGAGACCGTGGCCTCCACGCTCGTCGGCTCGCTCACGGTGACCGTGCAGGAGCCGGTCGCTGTCACTGTCGCCGACGGCGCCTGTACCGAGACGGTGAGGCCGGACGAGCCGGTCTGGGTGGCCTGCCGTCCCGGGCAGGCGATGGACAGTGAGAGGTCGGGCGTGCCCGACCAGGTGCCGGTGACGTCGACCGGCCCGTCGGCGCCGACGGTGTAGGTGGCCGAGACGTTGTCCGGGTATGTGAGGTTGCCGACCTCGGTGGGCGGTGTGGTGGTCGTGGTCGTTCCCGGTCCGGCGGTCCCCCCGCTTGCCGTGCCCCCAGCCCCCGCCGTGCCGGCGGCGACCGCGGTCGTGCTCGTGGTCGTCGTCGTGGCGGTGCTCTGGCCGGGCGAGGTCGTGGTCGCCGTGCTGCCCGCCGATGACGTGCCGTCCGGGCCGGTGGTCGTGGCGTCCACCGGCGTGGCCGCCGAACGACCCGTGCCACCCGACGTCCTGACGGTGTCGCCGCTCGCTCCGTTCTCGCCGCTGCCACCGCCCTCGCCGGTCGCCGCGTTCCCGGCGACCCCCGCCGTGGCCCCCGCGCCACCGGTATCGCGCTCAGTCGTCCCCGTCCGGACCGACGCGGCGCCGGTGCGCCCGATGGGCGTGTGCCGGGACGGTGCCGGGTGGGCTTGGGCCGTGTTACGACGCCGGGCGGCGCGCCCGGACGTCGGGCCGGTGCCGGCCGTGGGACGCGTGCCGGTCGTCGTGGCCGACGACACCGACGCCACCAGGGCCATCAGCGCCAGGGACACGGCGAGTACCGACCAGCGGTGCGGGGCGATCGCCGCAAAACGAGGGCGCGGCCCATCGTCCCTGGTCGTTCCCCCCGTGACACGCACGGCTTGACTATACGTAGCTTCATGCAAAGAGTCCGCGCACCGCTCGGTCCCGCCGGTAGGCGACGGATCGCCGGGAGCGGCCGGTCACGGCGGCGAGCTCGGCCAGTGAGAAGCCGAGTACCCGGTTCCCGTAGAGGATGTCGGCATCGAGGGGGTCGGTGCCCAGGCCGCGGCGTCGTTCGATGGTCCGGGCCAGCTCTTCCAGGTCGGTGATGCCGGGCCACCACTGCGGGGCGGCGTGGAGGTCGAGGTCGAGCCCGAGCGTCACCCGCTCCCGGGCGGCCCGCTGGTGCAGGAGCTGGCGGCGGAGCCGGCACCGGACGGCCGAGAGCACGTCGAGCACGGCATAGGCCCGGTCCTGGCCGGCCCACTCCACGATGACCTGCCAGGCGGTGGCCAACGTGTCGGCCAGGAAGGCAGTGGCGCTGTCCCAGTCGCCCCCGGCGCCCCACGACAGGCGGCGGGCGATGGCCACCAGGCCCGGCACGAGCGCCTGGAGGAGGGCCCGGGGCACCAGCGGGTGGACCCGCTGGGAACGCAACATGGCCCGCACCACCCGGGCGCCGTGCTCGCCGTCCGGGCGTCCCTCCACGTAGGTGGTGGCCGCCACCACGTCCCCGAGGTCGACCGCCCCCAGGGCGGCCACCACCTCCTCGGCCTCGGCCAGCCGGGCCAGGGCGACGCGGGAGTCGGGGGATCTGCTCTTCACCCGCCAGTCGGCGGTCATCATGTCGATCGGTCGGAGGGTCATGGGTGGCATGGGGCGAGCATCGGCCGCCGCCGTCCCACCACCCCTCCCACGGCACCTCCCACTACAGTGCGTGGGTGGACATCGAGGACTTCTACGACGCCGACGAGCGCCGCCGCCGCTCGGCCGAGCTGGAGCTGGGCCGGGACTGGCACGACCAGCACGGAGTGCGCTACGAGCTGAACTGGGTGGAGGACACGGGGGAGCTCTACGTTCTGCGCGAGCCGGTCCCCACCGAGACGGTCGATCCGTTCGGGGGCATCCACGTGGTGGGGTCCCACGGCGTGGACCAGAGTGAGGTCGAGGGGATGACCGTGTCGGTGGTGGGCACGGTGGAGCGCCGGGAGGAGCTGGAGCGGGCGGTCGACGGCTGGGAGGGGGCCATGGCCCAGCCGGACAGCGTGGCCTGGCTGGTCGACCGGCTCCGGCGGCACGGGATCCTGGGACCGGCCGACCCCAGCTCGCCGCTCACCAGCTGAGCCTGCTGCCCGCCTGGGCACCCACTGTGGCCTTCCCCGATGGCAGGCTCCTCCGCTGCGTGGGCTTCGGACGCCCGGTGGGCGCCCGAAGTGACGGGAGCGCCGGCCGTGGGCGCCTGCTCAGCTCGGCGGGGGGAGGCCCAGCAGGGTGGCGGTGAACTGCGTGGCCAGGTTGTTCGTCCCCATGTCGGTGTCCCCGGGGAGCTGGCCGTTGCGGACCAGCAGGTCGGTGAGCCGGACCATGATCACCGAGAAGCGGAACCCGGAGAAGACCTCGTACCAGTGCAGGTCCCGCAACGGCCGGCCCACCAGCTCGGCGTAGCGGGCCACCGTGTCCTCACGCGAGGGGAACCCGGGGGGCCGGCCCACGCCGAGCCCCTCGCTGAACTGCCGGTCGAAGTACAGCCACCACCCCAGGTCGAGCTCGGGCTGGCCGAGGGTGGCCATCTCCCAGTCGAGCACCGCCGCCGGCTCGAAGTCCTGCCAGATCACGTTGCCCACCCGGCTGTCGCCCCAGCAGAGCACCACCGGGCCGTCCTCCGTGGGCCGGTGGGCCGCCAGCCACTCCCAGGCCGCCTCGGCCACCGGCTGGGGCCGCTCCCCGGCCGTCCAGTCGAGGAACCGGCGGTAGTAGGCCAGCTGCTGGTCGAGGCCCGGCCGGCCCGGTAGCCGCTCCCCCAGCCAGCCGAGATCGAGGGCCCGCCAGTCGGCCCGGTGGATCCGGGCCATGGCCTCCAGGCCGCTCCACCACATGCGCTCCTGCTGCCCGGGCGTGGCCTCCAGCACCCACCCCTCCATGGTGTAGGGGAGGTTGTCCGGGGGGACCAGCCCGGCCACGTGGTCCATGGTGAAGAAGGGGACGCCCAGCCATGACGGGTCCCCCTCGTACCACCCGAGCGGGGGGAGGGGGACCCCGGCCCTCCTGCCGGCCAGGGACCGCATCACCCGGTACTGGACGGAGAAGTCGGCGTCGAGGAAGAGCTGGTGCCGGGTGGGCGCCACCCGGACCACCAGCCGCCGAGGCTCCCGCCGGCCCTCCGCCGTCCAGGTGGCCCGGCAGAGGATCGTCTCGTTCGAGAAGCCGTTCGACTCGGGCGCCTCCACCTCCACCACCTCCGGGTCGGCGTCCGGGGGGAGCCGGCCGGCCAGCCAGCGGGCCAGGGTGCCGGCCACCTCGGCGGGGTCGCGGCCGGCGTTGTCGGGCACCGCCGGAGACTACGTCGTTTCCCCGCCTGGGCACCCCAACCCGGGCTCCTCCGCGCCGTGGGGCCCCGACCCCACGGCGGCCGT
>JASHWO010000264.1 GCA_030044045.1 Acidimicrobiales bacterium | reverse complement strand
GGTCGGCCGACGCCCCTGGCCCGGGGGATGGCCCCGGCCCGGCGAGCGCCGCGGGGGAGGCCGGGTGACCGCCGCCCCCGCCCCCGGTCCGGCCGCCACCCCGGGGCTCGGACTCCCGGCAGTGCTGGCCGCCCCGGCCAAGCTCACCTTCTCCCTGCGGGTGACCGGGGTGCGCCCGGACGGCTACCACCTGCTCGACGCCGAGATGGTGACCCTGGATCTGGCCGACACGGTGGCCCTGGCCGAGGGGGAGGGATGCACGGCGTCGGCCGAGGGGCCCTGCGGCTCGCCGGTGCTCGCCGGACGATCCGTGCCGGTCGGGCCGGACAACCTGGCCTGCCGGGCACTGGCCGCCGTGGGGCGTACCGCCGCCCTGCACCTGGTGAAGCGCATCCCCCCCGGGGCCGGCCTGGGCGGGGGATCGGCCGACGCCGCCGCCGTGCTGCGCTGGGCCGGCTGCACCGATCCGGCGGTGGCCGCCGGCCTCGGGGCCGACGTGCCGTTCTGCGTGGCCGGCGGGAGGGCGCGGGTGCGGGGCGTCGGCGAGGTGGTGGCGCCGCTGCCCTTCGAGGACCGTGCCGTCACCCTCCTGCTGCTGCCGTTCGGGGTGGACACCGCCGCCGTCTACCGCGCCTGGGACGAGCTGGTGGCCCGGGGGCGTATCCCGGCCCCGGTGCCACCCCCGGCCGGCGGGCCGCCGACGTCCGCGGCCTCCACCCGGCCCGGCACACCGGCGCCGGCCTCCGGCAACGATCTGGAGATGCCGGCCCTGGCGGTGGCGCCCCGGATGGCCCGCTGGCGCGACCTGCTGGAGGCGGTGGCCGGCCGGCCGGCGCGGCTGGCTGGCAGCGGGTCGACCTGGTTCGTGGAAGGGGCGATCGACGGGGTGGCGGGAACGGCTGGGAGGGTATTGCGCCTCGGCGACGAGGCCGGCGTGCTGGTCGGCGTGCGCACCACCCCGGCGGTCGGGGCGGGGTCCTGACCGGCCGGCTACTTGCCGGCGCGCCGCTGCCAGCGCGTCGCCTTCAGCATCTTCTTGTGCTTCTTCTTGCGCATCCGCTTGCGGCGCTTCTTGATGAGCGATCCCATGTCGTGCGGCAGGCTAGCGGCCCGGCAGCAGGACCGCCAGGTCGCTCGGCCGGCCGAGGCGGACCGCTGGCCCGGTCCCGGCCGGCGTACCGGTCGCTCGGTGGCCCGGCCGGCTGCCGCTGGCCCGGGCCCGTTCAGTCCTCCTCGGGGTCGCGCCCCTCGGGCGGGGGGATGACGGGGAGCTCCAGGCGCAGCGCCGCGCCGCCGCCCTCGGCGTTGGTCGCGGTGACCGACCCACCTTCGGCCTCGGTCACCTGGGCCACGATGGCCAGGCCCAGGCCGGACCCGGGCAGGGCCCGGGCGGCGGGGGCCCGGTAGAAGCGGTCGAACACGTGGGGGAGATCCTCGGGGGCGATCCCGGGGCCGTGGTCCCGTACGGCCACCACCCCGCCAGCGCACCACACCTCCACCGTGCCGCCGTCCGGGCTCCACTTGACGGCATTGTCGAGCAGGTTGCCCACGGCCCGGCCGATCCGCTCCCGCTGGCCCCGCACCCACGTCGGCTGGGAGCGGAGGTCGAGGGTGACGTCGCGGGAGCGGCCGTGGGTGGTGGCCACGGCCACCGCGTCCTCCGCCAGGCGGTCGAGGCGGAACGGCGCCGGGGCGGCGTGCCGATGCTCGCCCCGGGACAGTTCGGAGAGATCGGCCACCAGGTTGGTCAGCTCCTGCATCTGGGTGAGGAGGTCGTCGACCAGCACGTCGCGCTCGTGCGGGGGCAGCTCCTCCAGGCGTCGTACCACCTCCAGGTTGGTCCGCAGGCTGGTCAGCGGGGTGCGCAGCTCGTGGCCGGCGTCGAGCACCAGCTGGCGCTGGGCCTCCCGGGAGCGTTCGAGCGCGGCCAGGAGGTGGTTGAAGGCCCGGCGCAACCGCCCCAGCTCGTCCACGCCGCCGGGATCCAGGCGCTTCGACACGTCGGTGGTCTCTGCCACCTCCTCCACCGACCGGGTCAGGTCGTCCAGGGGGACCAGGGCGGTACGGCCGACCAGCCATCCGAGGAGCAGGGCCAGGGCCACGCCGGCCGCCGCCACCAGGGTCAGCACCACCCCCAGATCCCCGAGCTGGGCGTCGACGCCGGTGAGAGGAGTGGCCAGCTGCAGGGCCCCGCCTGTGTACAGCTCGCTGAGGCCCTGCTCGGCGGTGCTGAAGCGGGTGCCTGGCGCCAGGTGCACCACGTACTCGCGGTAGTCGATGGCGTGGCCGTCGGCCCCCTGCACGGTGACGCTCGTGTAGTAGGCCTGGCCGCTGCCACCGGCCACGGCCCGCACCGAGCCGTCCACCGGCAGGTCGATGGTGGAGAAGGCCACCTGCCCTGTGGGCAGGGCGATCTGCACGGCCAGGCCGGAGGACTGGCCGAGCTGGAGCGTCTGGCCGGGGGTGACGGCATCGGCGGCGGTGCTGGCCAGGTTCACGTCGACCGAGTCGAGGAGCGAGTTCCGGGCGGCGAAGTAGCTGGCCACGGCGGCCCCCAGCACGGCGATGATGACCGCCACGGCGGCGGCCAGCACCAGGCGGGACCGGAAGGTCACGGCTCCCGGAGCACGTAGCCCACGCCCCGCACGGTGTGGATGCAGCGCGGCTCGTCGCCCGCTTCGGTCTTGCGGCGCAGGTAGCCCACGTAGACGGCCAGGGAGTTCGTGCCCGAGTCGAAGTGGTAGCCCCAGACCCGGTCCAGGATGACCTCCCGGGTGAGCACCTGGCGGGGATGGCGCAGGAACAGTTCCAGCAGGTCGAACTCGATCCGGGTCAGGGAGAAGGACCGGTCGCCCCGCCGGGCCTCCCGGGAGGAGAGGTCGAGGGACAGGTCGCCGAAGCGCAACGCCTCGCCCTCGTCGCCGGCCCGACGGCGCAGCAGGGCCCGCAGCCGGGCCAGCAGCTCGGCCAGGGCGAAGGGCTTGACCAGGTAGTCGTCGGCGCCGGCGTCGAGGCCGTGCACCCGGTCGTCCACGGCGTCGCGGGCGGTGAGCATGAGCACCGGGGTGTCGTCGCCCCCGGCCCGCAGGTGGCGGCAGACCTCCAGCCCGTCGAGGTCGGGCAGGCCCAGGTCGAGGACGACGGCGTCCGGCCGGGCCGCGGCCAACGTGCGGAGGGCGGTGGTGCCGTCCGCTGCCGTGTCGACCGTATAGCCCTCGAGCCGCAGGGCGCGGTCGAGCGAGGCGCTGACGGCCGGATCGTCGTCGACCACCAGGATCCTCATGCGACGCCCTCCTGCCGATGGCGCCCGGTCGTGAGGGCCGGGCGGTCCCGGCGGGCCCGGGGGTCCCGGGGCCGCCGGTGGCGCGGAGCATACCGGTGGCCGCACCGCCGGTGAGGTGGTCTTCCGATCTTCTTACGTCCGATCTTCTTACGCTGGCCGGTGCGGGCCGCCGGCGGGCCGCCCGGCGCGAGGGTCGTGCCGGCGGGGCCGGCGCCTGCTCCCCGGTGGCCGACCCTCTAACCTGGGGCCGGCCGCCGGCGGCCAGCAGGAGTCGGCCGGCGACCTACCGTCCGGGGTAGTTCAATCGGCAGAACGTCGGCCTTTGGAGCCGGATGTTGGAGGTTCGAGCCCTCCCCCCGGAACCGACCTACGACGGCACGCCGGCGGGACCGCGGTGGGGCTACCAGCGCTTGCGGCGGCCACTGGCGTCGAGCGCCGCCAGGTAGCGGTTGTAGTCGGCCAGCTCCCGGTCGTCCTGGTCCAGGCCGCCGGTCTCCGGGTCGTCGGCTGGGACCGTTGCCGGGGTCACGCCCCTGGACGGGCCGGGCGGCGTTCCCGCGGGAACGTCCGGCACCGCGCCTGCCGCGGCTGCCGCGGCCAGTGGCGCGGCGGCTGCCGCGACCGGGACCGACGGGACGGTCCCGGTCTCCGGGGGGTCGTGGACGAGCTTCCACCACAGGTAGACGGCGTAGCCGGTGAAGAACGGCCACTCGAACACGTAGGCCCAGCTCAGCGTGTTGCCTTGGCGCACGCGCTGCACCTGCCACCAGAAGAGGCCCAGGAACGCCGGCACCACCAGCAGCACGGTCAGGTGCAGGAGCAGGGCCCGGCGGGAGAGCCAGAGACGGCGCCGGTCGAGGGCCGTGGCCGGCGTCGCGGCGGCCCGGGCCGGTGGTGGTGCGTCGGAGGGCTGACCCACGGGCCTCAGGCTACGACCGGCGGGGCACCGCCGGTCCCCGGGCGGTCACTTCGTGGATCTTGCGCTGTCCTCGCGGAGGACGATCTGCCGATCGAGGGTCGACGTGGTCGTGGTGGCGATGCTCAGGGCCACGCAGGTATCGGCTGTAGGGCAGGAGATCGAGGTCGCCCTCTGGATGTCGAGCTGTTGCACGCCGAGTGCCTTCTGGGCGCTCGGTGTCAGCTTCGTCGGCAGGGGCATGGTGGTCCAGGTGGCTCCGCCGTTGTCGGTGGTCTGGGTCTCGGGTGTCAGCTGGCCGGTGGGGGTGCCGGCGCGCCAGCCCAGCGCCCAGCAGTCGCCGGTCGTCGGGCAGCTCACCGAGGTGGCACTGCCGATGGTCAGGCCGGTCCCTGTGGTCGCCACCCAGGAACTGCCGGTGGTGGTGGTGAGGGCCACGCTGGGCCAGTTGGCGGGCGTGGCAGAGGCGGGGACGGGGCCGGTCCGGTTGGCCAGGGCCAGGCACCGACCCCCAGGGGCACAGGAGACGGCGTGGAAGATGCCGACATCCGCCGGGACCTTGGCCCGGGACCAGGTGGCGCCCCCGTCCACGGTGACCAGGGCCGTCCCGTCGGCGGCGTTCGGGGGCGGTGTGTATGTCGTGGTCCCGACCAGCATGCAGTCCTGGGACGAGGTGCAGGCGGTGCCGTCTGTGACCGGGAAGAACGGCTGGGGCAGCGCCGTCTCGGTCCAGGTGGTCCCGCCGTCCGTGGTGGCCACGGCGATCGAGGGCCCCTCCTTGCTGGTGCTCCCGGCGGGCGAGGTGGCGAAGCCGAACCCCACGCAGTCGGTTGTCGTCGGGCAGGCGAGGTTCACGATCCGATCGATCCCAGGGGGGAGCGGCTCGACATCCCAGGAGGTGCCGCCGCTGCCGGTCTTCACCATCGCCGCGGCCCGGGCTCCTGTGGCCTGCATCGAGTGGCCGGCACCGAAGCACACGCCGGCCGCCGGGCAGGCCAGGGGGGAGGCGAGCTGGAAGCCGTTCGGCAGCGGCACTGTGCGCCACGACGCCCCGCCGTCGGTGCTGGTCGCGACGGCGTCTCCGAACGTTCCCGGGACCGGGTCCGACGCGTAGCACACCTTGGCGTCGGGGCACGCCACCGTGGCCGACGAGACGGCGGACCGGGCACCGGTGTCGGCCTGCCAGCCGGCCAGGGCGATCTCGCCGGCCAGCCGC
>JASHWO010000263.1 GCA_030044045.1 Acidimicrobiales bacterium | reverse complement strand
GCTGCCGATGGGCGCACGGGTGGAGGTCGAGGCCTGGGCCTTCGCTCCCAGGGGCTGACGCTCTGACGTTCTGACCCTGGGCAGGGCGCCCGGCGAGCTGCGCGCTACTCGGCTACTCGAGGCCGGCGCCCGCAGGTGCCCAGCTGCCCTGGCCGAACCGGTAGCCGACCGAGCGCACGGTCTGGATGAGGTGGGCGTGCTCCTCGCCGAGCTTGGCGCGCAGGCGGCGCACGTGGACGTCCACGGTGCGTGCCCCGCCGTAGTACTCGTAGCCCCACACCCGGTTCAGGAGGGTCTCCCTGGTGAACACCTTCCCGGGGTGCGCGGCGAGGAACCGCAGGAGCTCGTACTCCATGTAGGTGAGGTCGAGCACCCGGCCGGCCACCGCCGCCTGGTACGTCTCGAGGTTCAGCAACAGGGGCCCGTACTCGATGAGGTCGGGCTGCAGCCCCCGCCCCGACCGCCAGAACAGGTGCTCGAGGCGGGCCGCCACCTCGTCGGCGTCGACCGGCAGCACGCAGAAGTCGTCGAAGAGGTCGTCGCGCAGGGACAGGGCGGTGACCTGGTCGTGGGCCACCACCAGCAGCAGGGGGGTGACCGGCACCTCCCGCCGGCGGACGTGGCGGCAGAAGGCGACGGCGCCGGTCAGGTCCTCGCCGGCGGCGACCACGGCGCCGCTCCACCCGTCCTTGGTGGCCGCCTGCTCCGTGGCGTCGACCTGGTCGGTCCGGGCCACGCACCGGAGCTCGTAGCCACCTCGCCGTAGGGCGGCCTGCAGCGCCGCCGGCAGCGGGTCGGGGTAGCAGAGCAGCGGCTCCATCGGCTCACAGCGTGGGCAGGTAGCGGTCGAGCTCGAACTGCGTCACCTGGGACCGGTAGGCCGCCCACTCCGCCCGCTTGTTCCGGATGAACCACTCGAAGACGTGGTCGCCCAGGGTCTCGGCCACCAGCTCCGATCCCTCCATCTCGGCCACCGCCTCGTCGAGGCTGGTGGGCAGGGGGGCGATGCCCTTGGCGGCCAGCTCGCGGCCGGAGAGGGCGAAGAGGTTGGCGTCGGCCTCGGGCGGCAGCTCGTAGCCGCGCTCGATGCCCCGGAGCCCGGCGGCCAGGATCACGGCGAAGGCCAGGTAGGGGTTGCAGGCGCTGTCCGGCGCCCGGTACTCCAGCCGGGTCGACTCGGCCTTGCCCTGCTTCACCACGGGAACGCGGACCAGCGCCGAGCGGTTGTTCCGGGCCCAGCTGATCTGGACCGGGGCCTCGTAACCGCTGACCAGCCGCTTGTAGGAGTTGACCCACTGGTTCGTGACGGCGGTGATCTCCCGGGCGTGGTGGAGCAGGCCGGCGGCGAACCGGTAGGCCACGGTGGAGAGGCCGTAGGGGTCGCCGGGGTCGACGAAGGCGTTCTCCTCGCCCTTCCAGAGCGAGACGTGGGTGTGCATGCCCGAGCCCTGCACCCCGGCCAGCGGCTTCGGCATGAAGGTGGCGTGGACCCGCTCCCGGCGGGCCAGCTCCTTCACCGCCAGGCGCACCGTCATGACCGTGTCGGCCATGGTGAGGGCGTCGGTGTAGCGCAGGTCGATCTCGTGCTGGCTGGGGGCGTCCTCGTGCTGGGCGTGCTCGACCGGGATGCCCATCTCCTCCAGCAAAAGCACCGTCCGGCGCCGCAGGTCGCTCGATCGGTCGGCCCCGGTGAGGTCGAAGTAGGAGCCGGCGTCGAGAGCCTCGGGGGATCGGGAGGGGTCGTCGCCGGCGAAGTAGAAGTACTCGACCTCGGGCGAGGCGAAGAACGTGTACCCGATCGACCGGGCCCGCTCCAGCGTGCGCCGCAGGGCGTGCCGGGGGCAGCCCTGGAACGGCGTCCCGTCGAGGCCGAAGATGTCGCAGAAGACCCGGGCCACCGACTCGCCCGGCTCGTGCCAGGGCAGGAGCTGGAAGGTCTTCGGGTCGGGGCGGGCCAGCACGTCGGCCTCCTGCACCCGGCTGAAGCCGTCGATGGCCGAGCCGTCGAAGGTCATCCCCTCGTCCAGGGCGTTCTCCAGCTCGGCCGGGGTGATGTTGAAGGCCTTCGGCGTGCCCAGCACGTCGGTGAACCACAGCTGGACGAAGCGGATGCCCCGCTCCTCCACCGTCCGCAGCACGTAGTCCCGCTGGCTCTGCACGGCACCAGTCTTTCAGGCGGGCGTCCCGGTCCGCCTGCCGGCGCGGAAGGAGCCGGGCCTCCCGGCCCGGCTCCTTCCCACTGGCCGCGCCATGGCTCGACCGCGCCGTGGCCGGGTCAGCCGGCGTCGGCGGCGCTGCAGACCGTCTCGGTGATCAGCCGGCTGACCACGTACGGGTCGATGTTGGCGTTGGGCCGCCGGTCCTCCAGCCACCCCTTCTTGTCCTTGGCCACCTGCCAGGGGATGCGGATGGAGGCGCCGCGGTCCGAGGTGCCGTAGCTGAACTTGGTGTAGTGCTGGGTCTCGTGGGCGCCGGTCAGGCGCAGCTCGATGCCCAGCCCGTAGTTGGCGACGTGCTCGTCGATGTTCTTCCCCAGGGCCTCGCAGCCGGCGATGATGGCGTCCCAGCCGCCGTCCGCCCGCATCTCCTTGGTCGAGAAGTTGGTGTGGCAGCCGGCGCCGTTCCAGTCGCCGAGGATGGGCTTGGGCTCCAGGGTGGCGAACACACCGAAGTCCTCGGCGATCCGGAACAGCAGCCACCGGGCCGTCCACAGCTGGTCGCCGATGGCCGGCGGCGGGAGGATGCCCATCTGGAACTCCCACTGGCCCATCATCACCTCGGCGTTGGTGCCCTCGATGGCCAGCCCGGCCTTGATGCAGGCGGCGGTGTGCCGCTCCACGATCTCCCGGCCGGGCATCTTGTCGCCGCCGACCCCGCAGTAGTAGGGCCCCTGGGGCGCCGGGTAGCCGTTCAGCGGCCAGCCCAGCGGCCGGCCGTCCTGGAGGAAGGTGTACTCCTGCTCCATCCCGAACCACGGCTCGTGGGTGGCGAACTTCTCGGCCACCTCTACGCAGGCCGCCCGGGTGTTCGTCGGGTGCGGCGTGAAGTCGGTCAGCAGCACCTCGCACATCACCAGCTTGTCGTCGGGGCCGCGGAGGGGGTCGGGACAGACGAACACCGGCCGCAGGACGCAGTCGGAGTTGTCCCCGGTGGCCTGGTTGGTGCTCGAGCCGTCGAACCCCCAGATGCCGGGCTCCTTGCCGTCCGGGATGACCTTGGTCTTGCTCCGGATCAACGGGGACGGCTCGGTGCCGTCGATCCAGATGTACTCGGCCTGGTAGCTCACTTGCACTCCTCCGCTCGTCGGACTGGGCCCGTCGGTCGACGCATTGCTCGATCGGGCGCTCTCGTGGCCCGGCCCACAGCGTGCCAGATCCCGGTTTCCCTGTCGTTTCCCTCCCGTGAATGCCATGTGAACAGGCGAGCGCCGGGCGGCGCCGCGACCGTCCGGCCTGGTCGGTGGCTGGTCGGCCCGCCGGTAGGCTTCCCGGGGTGCCCCAGTTGCGGTTGGCCGCCGCCCAGATCGACACGGTGGTCGGCGACCTGGAGGGCAACGTCCGCCGCATCGTCGGCGCCCTCCGGCGAGCCGAGGATGCCGGTGCCGACCTCTGCGTTCTCCCCGAGCTGGCGGTGACCGGCTACCCGCCCGAGGACCTGCTGCTGAAGCCCCGCTTCGTGGCCGACAACGTCGCCGCGCTCGGCGAGGTGGCGGCGGCCACCGGCTGGTGTGCCGCGGTGGTCGGCTTCGTGGAGCCGGTCGAGCCGTCCCTCGCCGGTGTTGACGGGACGGGGCCCCGGATCTGGCCGCCGGCCCGCCTGGCCAATGCCGCGGCCATCTGCGCCGGCGGTGCCGTGCGCGGCGTGTACCGCAAGCAGCTCCTGCCGAACTACAGCGTGTTCGACGAGCGGCGCTGGTTTGCTCCCGGCACGGCGCCGCCGGTCCTCTACGAGGTGGCCGGGGTCCGGGTCGGGCTCTCGGTTTGCGAGGACGTCTGGGCCGACGGCGGCCCGGTGGCCGCGCTCGGCGCCGCCGGGGCCCAGCTCGTCGTGAACCTGAACGCCTCCCCCTACTCGCGG
>JASHWO010000262.1 GCA_030044045.1 Acidimicrobiales bacterium | reverse complement strand
GCCGCGCCGGCAGTGGGCGTGGTGGCGGCCTGGGCGGGTGCGGCGGGCCCCGGGGCGGTGGGCACCACCACGGCGGCCGGAGGAGCCGGCACCGGGGCCGGCCGGTAGTCGGAGAAGAACTCGCGCCAGCTCTCGCTCACCGATGACGGGTCGACCAGGTACCGGTCGTACATGTCGTCGACCAGCCAGGCGTTCGGCCCGAAGGACCCCGCCGCCCGCTCCGCCGCACCGTCCCTCCCACCGGCGGCGTTCGTTCCACCACCCGCGTCGGCCACGCGACCACCCTACCGGGCGCCCGATGGGCCACGCCCGCTGAACGGGATGGGAATTCCCCGCCCACCAGGGTCGGCGGGGCGGCCGGGGGCCACACGCCGCGCCGGCGACCAACCGGTAGCGTCGGGGCCGATGCCCTACCTGGCGGGAATCGACGTGACCGAGCACCCGCCGGCCGGCGGGTGGGACGCCGAGCAGGGCCCGGTGGTGGTGCTGGTGCACGGGTCGCTCGATCGCGGTGCCAGCTTCGCCCGCACCGCCCGCCGCCTGGCCCACCTGGCGGTGGTCACCTACGACCGCCGCGGCTACCAGGGATCCCGGGATGGATCTGCCGCTGCCGGGCTGGCCGGCCACGTGGAGGACCTGCTGGCCGTGGCGGCGGCCCTCCCCGGCCCGGCCCGGCCGGTCACCGCCGTGGGGCACAGCGTCGGGGGCGACGTGGTCGCCGCCGCCGCCCTGGCCGAGCCCGGGCGCTTCGCCTCCATCGGCGCCTACGAGCCGCCGATGCCCTGGCTCGGCTTCCGCCGCCCCGACCGCCCGCCACGCCACCCCGGGAACGACGCCGCCGGCCCGGCGGACGGCCCAGGCTCCGCCACTGGCAGCCGCCCCGCCCGTCCGGCGACGGCGGCGGCGGAGCAGGTGGAGCGGTTCTTCCGCCGCATGATGGGCGACGCCGCTTGGGAGCGCCTGCCCGAGCGGGCGAAGCAGGAGCGCTGGGCCGACGCGCCGGCCGGCCGGGGCGGGACGGCAAGGGGGTGACCGACACCGCCACCGGCAGTCCCGGCCGCCGGAGCGCCCACCTCGGCCAGATGAGCTGGGTCGTGCTGGCCGCCGGAGCGGCGGCGGCCTTGCTGGCGGCCACCCTCGGGCCCGGCCAGGCCGGTGCCGCCGCCCGCCAGGACTGGCCGCCGTTCGTGCTGGTGACCGGACTGCTGCTGCTCGGCCTGGTGGCCCGCCACGACGGGCTGTTCGACGCCGCCGGGGCCACCATGGCCCGGCTCAGCCGGGGCGGCTTCTCCCTACTGGTGTTGGCGGCCGTGCTGGTGGCCGTGGTCGCCGCCGTGCTGAACCTCGACACCGCCGTGACCTTCCTCACCCCGGTGCTGGTGGTGGCCGCTCGGCGGCACCGGACCGACGAGACGCCCTTCCTCTACTTGGCCGTATTCCTGGCCAACGGGGCCTCCCTGCTGCTCCCCGGCTCAAACCTGACGAACCTCATCGTGATCGGCGACCGGCACCTCTCGGGCGGGGCCTTCGCCAGCGCCATGCTGCCGGCGTGGGTCGCCGCCTCGGTGAGCATCCCGGCCGTGCTGGCCGTGCTCCACCGCCGGTCACTGGCCCGATCGGCCCCGGCGACCACCAGCCTGCGCTTCGACTACCAGCCCGGCGCCGGCCTGGCCGGGGTGGTGGTGGCCGTGGCGGCCATGCTCCTCTTCTCCGGCGGGACGGTGGCCCTGGTGGTGGCCACCACCGGGGTGGCCGTGGCCGGGTGGCGCCTGGCCCAGTCGGCCATCACCTGGGAGCACGTCCGGCACTCGGTGAACGTGCCGGTGCTGGCCGGGCTGTTCGGGCTGGCCGTGGGGCTGGGGGCGTTGGGGCGGGCGTGGGACGGGCCGGGTCGGCTGTTGGCCCACGCCGCCGCCTGGCAGACGGCCATGCTCGGTGCCGCCACCAGCGTGGCCTGCAACAACCTCCCGGCCGCCTCGCTCCTGGCCGCCCGCCCCCCGGCCGACCCCCACGCCCTGCTGGTAGGGCTGAACCTCGGGCCGAACCTGGCGGTGACCGGCTCGCTCTCCGCCGTGCTCTGGCTGCAGGTGAGCCGGGCCGCCGGCAGCCGGCCCTCGCCGGCCCGCTACACCCGGCTGGGCCTGGTGGTGGTGCCGGTCTCGATGGCCGCCGCGCTGGCCGCCCTGGCCCTCTTCCGCTGAGCTGTCTCCCCGCCTGGGCACCCCAACCCAGGCTCCTCCGCTGCGTGGGGCCCCTGCCCCACGCCGGCCGTGCTGTCTCCCCGCCGCGCCGACCCGGCGCCGCCGACGGCGGCCGCGGCGGTCAGGCGTTCGGCAGGTGCTGGACGGCCGGTCCCTCGAGGGCGTCGGGGGGCGGCGGCCGGTGGGTGAGCAGCTCCTCACCGCCGGTCCCGTCGCTGGCCCCGGTCACCAGCGGCGAGTGGCACAAGGTGAGCGCCCCGGCGAACAGCACGAGCAGGGACAGCGCCTCCATCGGCCCCCAGGCACCGGCCGTGCGCAGGTCGTCGCCGAAGAGGTTCACCCCGATGAGGATGCTGGCCAGGGGGTCGAGCAGCACGATGGCCGACTGCGAAGCGGCGATGGGCCCGGCGTGGTAGGCGTGCTGCGTCAGGAGCACGGCCAGCGCCCCGAAACCAGCCAGCCCGTAGGTCTGCCAGTGCCGGAACATCGAGACCCAGTCGCCGGCCACGTAGTCGGTGACCACCTTGGTCAGGGCGGCGGTGAAGGCGAACGCCACCGCCGCCGCCGTCCCGAAGGAGGCCGCCCGCCACCAGCGGGGACCCCGCCGGGCCAGGCCGACGAACACCACGATGCAGATGGCGCAGGCCACCCCGACCTCGGCCCACTCGACGGTGCTGGGGAGCAGGTCGCCGCCCCGGGGCGAGGCGAACAGGAGGAAGCCGGCCAGCCCGGCGGCGGCGGCCACGGCGCCGGCCCACTCCCGCAGGCCCACGGTGAAGTGGAACCGCGTGCCCAGGATGAGCACCAGGAAGAGGAGCTCGGTGGTGAGGAGGGGCTGCACCTCGGTCAACCGGCCGAAGTGCAGGGCCACGGCCTCCATCACGAAGGAGACCACCATGAGCCCGAACCCGGCCAGCCAGACCCGCTGGCGCAGGACGTGCAGCAGCGTCCGCAGGCGCAGGGCATGGTCGGCCGGCACGTACTCCACCCCCATCCGTTGCAGCACGCTCCAGAGGGCGTTGGCGAAGGCCGCCGCGACGGCGAGGACGTAGACCATGGGACCTGGCCTAGTGTACGTGCCGCTCCCGCCAGCCACGCGGGTGGCGGCCGGCCCCGCCGCCGGTCACAGCGGCCGGAGAGGGGGACGCCACCACGTGAGCCGGGGCACCACGGTGGAGGAGCTGGAGATCGAGGCGCTCGCCTTCCTGGAGGCCAACGCCGCCCGCCGGGCCGAGCGGCGCTTCGAGTGGGGCCAGGGACCGGACCGGGTCTCCTTGGTGTCCGAGCGCACACCGGAGGCGGACCGACGGGAGCTGGCGGCGGCCCGGGCCTGGTCCCGCAAGGTGTTTGACGCCGGCTTCGGCTGGCTCACCGGCCCGCCGGCCTACAGCGGCCGCGGGCTCACGGACGCCCACGCCCGCCGGTGGCGGCAGCTCGAGGCCCGCTACGACACGCCCTCCCAGGCGGTGTTCGGCATCGGGCGGGGCATGGTGGCCCCCACCGTGCTGGCCCACGGCACCGAGGAGGCGAAGCAGCGGTACCTGCGCGCCGTCCACCGGGGCGACGTGGTGGCCTGCCAGCTCTTCAGCGAGCCCGGCGCCGGGAGCGACCTGGCCGGCGTGCAGGCCCGGGCCGTACGGGACGGCGACGGGTGGGTGGTCGACGGCCAGAAGGTGTGGACGTCCTACGCCCACCTGGCCGACGTGGGCGAGATCCTGTGCCGCACCGACCCCCGGGCCGAACGCCACCGGGGGCTGACCGCCTTCCTGGTGGACATGCGGGCGCCGGGGGTGGAGGTGCGGCCGTTGCGGCAGATGACCGGCGGCTCGTCCTTCAACGAGGTGTTCCTGACCGAGGTGCGCATCCCCGACGACCACCGGTTGGGCGAGGTCGGCGGGGGGTGGTCGGTGGCCCTCACCACCCTCATGAACGAGCGGGCGGCCATCGGCACCGGCGACGCCGGCGGGGCCGGGGGGAACCGGGGCGAGGAACGGCTGGTGGCCCTGGTTCGCCACTCGGGCCGGGCCGGCGACCCCCTGGTGCGCCAGCAGCTCGCCCGGGCCGTGGCCGACGGCCGGGTGGCCCGCTACACGGGGATGCGGGCCATGGCCGGGATGGCCGACGGCCGGGCGCCCGGGCCCGAGCTGTCGATCACGAAGTTGGCGCTGACCCGGTCGGTGCTGTCCGTTTGCGACCTCGTGTCGTCGGTGCTCGGCCCGGAGCTGGCGGCCGACAGCGGACGGTGGGGCACGTACGCCTGGACCGAGCTGGTGCTGGGCGCCCCGGCCATCCGCATCGCCGGAGGCACCGACGAGGTGCTCCGGAACGTCGTGGGCGAACGGGTACTGGGGCTCCCGAAGGAGCCGGCTCCCGACCGATGACCGGGGAACGACCGCCGGACAGCGGCGACGAGCCGGAGCGGCGGCCCACGGCGGCGGCCGGGGAGGAGCCGGC
>JASHWO010000261.1 GCA_030044045.1 Acidimicrobiales bacterium | reverse complement strand
CTGGCCGACCAGGCCGAGCGGCTCCGGGCGCTGGAGGAGATCCACCTGGTGCCCCGCACCCGCCAGCCCGACCCGGGCCTGGCCGGGGCGGTGGCCGCCTGGGCCCGGGGCGCCCCCCTGGGCATGGTGCTCGAGCTCGCCGTGGGGGAGGTGGCGCCGGGCGACTTCGTGCGCACGGTCAAGCAGGTGGCGGATCTGGCCGACCAGGTGTCGGTGGTGGCCGGGGACCCGGCCACGGCGGCAGCGGCGGCCGAGGCCGTGGGCCGCCTGCTACGGGGGGTGGTGGCCGCCGCCACCCCGGTGGCATCCGCGCCGGCCGGCACAGCCCAGCCCTAGTCTTGCCCGGGCATGTTCCCGTACCAGGAGGAGTCGTTCACCGCTGAGGAGGAGGCGATCCTCCGCCGGTACGTGACCAACCTCGACCAGCCGGTTTTCGCCCTGGTGAACCTGCCGGAGGTGGTGAAGGGCGCCCTGTTCGCCCGCTACTCGCGCTCCCCGAAGAGCCTTCGCCGGCTGTTCCTCGACGAGTTCGTGGGCGACCTCGACGTCACCGGCGACGCCACGGTCGACGCCACGGTGGGCCTGGCCCGGGCCGAGCAGCTCTACGAGCGGGTGTTCTTCGAGTACGGCGACGACTCGGTGGCCCAGCTCGGCGGGGTGCACCTGGCCTGCGAGCAGGCGTCCAACGTCCTCACGAAAGTGTTGGAGCGGGGCCGGCTCATGGCCTACCTCGAGCAGTCCACCCGGTACATCGCCTACGACGCCCGGCTGCCCAGCGGCCACTACCGCTACTTCCGGCCGCCGGAGATCCTCGACTCCTCGCTGGGGGCCCGCTACGTGGGCGAGATGGACCGGGTGTTCGACACCTACGGAGCGCTGCTGCCCCGGCTGGTGGCCTGGGTGGCCGCCCGCCACCCCCGCCAGCCGGGGGACTCGGACTTCGTGCACCGCCAGGCGGTCCGGGCCAAGGCCCTCGACGCCCTGCGGGGCCTGCTGCCGGCGGCCTCCCTGTCGAACGTGGGCGTCTACGGCACCGGGCAGTCCTACGAGCTCCTGCTGCTGCACTTGCTGGCCCACCCGCTGCCCGAGGCCCGGCAGTACGGGGCCCTGATGCTGGCCGAGCTGCGCAAGGTGATCCCCTCCTTCCTCCAGCGGGTCGACCGGCCCGACCGGGGCGGGGAGTGGGCCGACTACCTGGCCGCCACCCGCGACGACACCGCCCGGGTGGTGGCCCGGCTGTGGCCCGACGCCGGCGACCCCACGCCCGAGCCGGCCGGGGTGACCCTGCTCGACTTCGACCCCGAGGGCGAGGACAAGGTGCTGGCCGCCGCCTGCTTCGCCCACACCGCCCTGTCCGACCGGGAGGCGCTGCGCCGGGTGCGGCTGCTGTCGGCCGCCGACCGGGAGGCGCTGTTGCGGGCCTACGTGGGCGACCGCCGGAACCGCCGGCACCGCCCGGGGCGGGCCTTCGAGCGGACGGACTACCGGTTCGAGGTGATCTCCGACTACGGGGCCTTCCGCGACCTGCAGCGCCACCGCATGCTCACCGCCGAGTGGCAGCCGTTGTCCACGGCCCTCGGCTACGACGTGCCCGAGATGGTGGAGGAGGCGGGCCAGGGCGCGGCCTACGCCGAGTCGGTCGAGCGTTCCCGCGAGCTCTACGAGGCGCTGCGGCCGCAGTTCCCGGCCCAGGCGCCCTACGCCGTGGCCCTGGCCTACCGGGTGCGCTACGTGCTGCAGATGAACGCCCGGGAAGCGATGCACCTGATCGAGCTGCGCTCCGGGCCGCAGGGCCATCCCTCCTACCGCCGGCTGGCCCAGGACATGCACCGGGCCGTCGACGAGGTGGCCGGCCACCACGCCATCGCCGCCGCCATGCGCCACGTGGACCACGGGTCGGCCGAGCTGGAACGGCTGGAGTCGGAGCGGCGGGCCGAGCGCCGGCGGGCCGCCGGCACGGGGGGCGCGGGAACCGCAGGGAATTCCGCGAGGTCGTGACCAGGTACGATCGGTATTCTCCCTGGTCAGGCGCATCGATTTCCCCTTGAGTGCCCGGCCCGGGCTGCGTATCGTACGGCCAGTCCCACACGCCCCGAGAGGACGGCGCTCGCCGTCCTGGCGGGGGGGATGTTGTGAGAGGCGGAGGGTGGCCCGGGGGGTCGAGTAGAGAACTTCCCGCCCGCCAGGCAGTGCCTGGCGAGTGGCGAGATGGCCCCAAAGACCCCCGGGCCCGACCGCCTGCCGGGCCGTTCGACGGCCAGCGCGGACCGTCTATGCTCCCGCGGCACATCCACTCCTGGAAGGCGGCCATGGCAGACGATCTCGACGACGTTGCGGTACCGGACGATCTCGACGACGACGAGCTCGAGCTCGACGAGGGCGACGACGACGAGCTGGCAGACGACCTGGGGTCCGACGACGACGATGGCGATGAGCTCGACGGCGAGACGGCTGTCCCCGCGCCCGAACGCCCGGCCGAGGAGGCCGACGAGGAGGACGAGGAGGAGCCCGACGACGAGGACGTCGAGGCCAGCCTGGACGTGATCCTGAAGGAGCGGCTCGTCGTGGAGGACGAGCCCGAGGACGACGAGGTGGCGGACGTCGAGGACCGGGCCGAGGCCAGCGAGCGGGTCCTGCCGAAGCAGCCGGACGAGTTCGTGTGCCGGTCCTGCTTCCTGGTGAAGCACCCCAGCCAGCTGGCCGACAAGAAGAAGATGCTCTGCCGGGACTGTGTCTGACATGCCGGACGAGCGCCCCTTGGGGCAACGGGCGCTCGACGCGCTGGTCTACGCCCCGGCTGGGTTGCTGCTCACCGCGGTGGAGGACCTGCCCGAGCTGGCGTCCAAGGGGCGGGCCCGGCTGGAGGTGCAGGTGCGCAACGCCCACCTGGTGGGGCGGTTCGCCGTGGACCACCTCGGGCGGCGCCTGTCGGCGCTCACCGGGCCGGGCAGTCGGCCGGGCGTGGCCAGGGTGGCACCTGGGGAGACCGGGCCGGCGGGCCCTCGAGTGCCGCCGCCTCGAGAGGCCGAGCCGGCACCGGGGCTGGCAGCCAGCCCGTACGGCGAGGCAGCGGTTGGGGAGGTCAGTCTGGCCATCCCCGACTACGACACCCTCTCGGCGTCGCAGGT
>JASHWO010000260.1 GCA_030044045.1 Acidimicrobiales bacterium | reverse complement strand
GTCAGCGAGGTTGGCCCGGCACCATGGTCCGGCCACACACGGCATCCCCCACCCGGTCCGGTCGGGCGGGGCGGCGAGTGGGACCTCCCGCACTCCTGCCCCGCCCGTCCGCCGGGTCCGGACCGCGACGCGCGAATGTAGCGCGAGTGATACGATGCACTACGTGAGTACCCCCCTATCGATCCGATTCGACTCCGCCGTCCTCGAACGGCTACGCCGGCGTGCTCGGGCGGTCCCGGGGGCGACTCCTTCCGGCCTGGCAGCGCGGTTGGTGGACGAGGGGCTCAGGATGGTCGAGCACCCCGGGATCGTCTTCAAGGACGGCCCGAGCGGCCGGCGTGCCGCGTTGGCTCTCGGTCCTGACGTCTGGGAGGTCGTCAAGGCGTCGAGGGAGATGGACGAGCGCGGGGAGGCGGCGGTGCTGGCCGCGGCCGACGTCCTTACCCTGGCGGAAGGGCAGGTGCGCGCCGCGCTGCGCTATTACGCGGACCACCGGGACGAGCTCGACGCTGAGATCGCCCTCGCCGACCACGAGTCCGTCCAGGCGGAGGAGGCCTGGCTGGTGCAGCAGCGCCTGCTGGCGTGAACCCGCCGCCCGGGCCCGCGCTCCTGCTCGACGAGATGTTCTCACCAGTGATCGCCCAGCAGCTACGCGACAGGGGCCACGACATCCTGGCCGTGGCCGCCGATCCCACGCTCCGGGCCATGGACGACGCCGAGCTCTACGAATGGGCCCGCGCCGACGGCCGGCGGGTGGTGACGGAGAACGCCAAGGACTTCAGGCCCCTGCTCTGGGGTGAGGGAGGCAACGCCGGCCCCGGCATCCTGCTCACCAGCAGCAGGACCTTTCCCCGGAGCCGGCGTGCCACCGGGCTCCTCGTGGCCGCCCTGGAGGGTTGGCTGCATCAGCCCGGCGCCTCCAGCCGGCCGGCCGAGGACTGGCTGGCGAAACCCTGAGGAGAAGCGATCGGGTGCATCGGTGGCCGGGAGGCGACCGTTATGGGACGTGCAGACCGACATCGCCACTCACCAGATCCCGGTTCCCGGCGCCGCGGCACCGATGGGACCGCCCACCGTGCCCCGCCCCGGCGAACCGACCGTGGACCCGGTCGAGGCGCCCGAGGTCGCGGTGCTCGTGCTGGGACCGGTGGAGGTGGTCGGGGCAGCCCGGCCCTTCACCCGGGCCTGGACCCTGGATCTGGTGGCGTACCTGGCCCTGCACCCCCGCGGCGTGGACTACGAGACCTGGGCCACGGCCCTGTGGCCCGACCGGCTGATGGCCGCCCCCACCCTCTATTCGACGGTGTCGGCCGCCCGCCGGTCGCTGGGCCGCTCCCGGCGAGGCCACGACCACCTGCCCCGGCACCACGGCACGCTGCGGCTGGCGGGCACCGTGGGCACCGACTGGGACCTGCTCTGCCGCCTGGCCGCCGGGCCCGACCCCCGCCAGTGGTGGCGGGGGCTGTCCCTGGTCCGGGGCCGTCCTTTCGAGGGGTTGCGCAGCCCCGACTGGACGGTGCTGGAGGGGGTGGCCGCCACGGTCGAGGACGGGGTGGTGGACCTGGCCGTCCGGCTGGCCGAGCACCACCTGGGGGAAGGCGACGGCCGGCGGGCCGCTCGGGCCGCCCGGCGGGCGCTCCTGGCCAGCCCCTACGACGAGCGCCTCTACCGCATCCTCCTGCGAGCCGCCGACCAGGAAGGGAACCCGGCCGGGGTGGAGTCTGCCATGGCCGACCTGGTCCGCCTGGTGGGCGGCGGCGGCGCCGGGGGCGGTACCTGCGTCCACCCCGATACCGCCGCCCTCTACCGCTCCCTCTCCCGGCGCCGGGCGGGGGGCCGGGGGACGGGCCGGCTGGGCGGTCGGGAGGGCAGCCCGGAGAGTGGTCGGGTGGGCAGTCCGGAGAGTGGTCGGGTGGGTGGATCCGGGAGGGTCCCCGCCAGGCTGTAGGGTTTCTTCCCGCTATGGCGAGGAACACGTCGGGCAAGTGGGTGGCACGTGCCGGAGCCACCGGAGGGAGCCGGACCTACCGCGGCCAGACCCCGGTGAACTGGTACGCGGCCCTGGTGATCATCGTCCTCCTGGGAGTGCTCTCGGTGGTCTTCGCCAACTACGAGTACCGCCACCCCTCGTCCGCCGCCACAGCGACGACAAAGCCGACCACCAAGACAACGTGGTTCGCCGGCATCTCCTTCGACGTGTGCGGCAAGACCCAGCCCTCGCTGGCCGCCAACGTCACGTCGGCCACGTCCAAGACCAAGTCGTTCTTCACCACCGGCGACGGCGTGCTGGTCGTCGCGCCGAAGTCGGACACCGCCGCCGGCAAGAACGCCGTGCTGGGCAAGTTCGTCTCCGGCTACTCGGGGCTGAGCCTGACCGCCACAGCGCTGGCCTTCCCCACCGCCAAGACCGGCAAGTCCGGCAAGTCCGACGGCACGACCGTCACCACGTACAAGAACGGCGAGACCTGCAAGAAGGGCACCCCCGACGCCGGCAAGAAGGGCCAGGTGACGGTCACCTACTGGCCGGACTTCACGGAGAACTCCGTGAAGCCGGTCACCGTCACCGGGGACCCGCAGACCCTGCCCTTTACCGACAACCAGTTCATCACCGTGGGCTTCGTGCCGGCAGGCACCAAGCTGGCCAGGGACGCCACCGTGGAGACGGCCGTGCTGAAGGCCAGCGCCGGCGCCTCCACATCGAGCACCACGACCACCACCACGGCGCCCGGGGCCACCACCACGACCGCTCCCGGCACGACGAGCACCACCACGACCGCGCCGCCGGCCACCACCACCACCACGACCGCGCCGCCGGCCACCACCACCACCTCGCCACCGACTACCACCACGCCCAAGAACAAGAAGTAGCGAGCGTGCAAGCCGTCGTGCTGGTCGGCGGTGAGGGGACTCGCCTCCGGCCCCTCACCCTGTCGACCCCGAAACAGATGCTGCCGATCGTGGAGCAGCCCATGATCGAGCGGGTGCTCGGCCACTTGGCCTACCACGGCGTCGACCAGGCGGTGCTGTCGCTCGGCTACCTCCCCGACGCCTTCATGGACGCCTACCCGGAAGGCACGGCGGCCGGGGTGCGCCTCTCCTACGCGGTGGAGCCCGAGCCCCTGGACACGGCTGGCGCGGTGCGTTTCGCCGCCGACGCCGCCGGGATCCGGGACACCTTCGTAGTGGTGAACGGGGACGTCCTGACCGACATGGACGTGTCGGCCCTGGTGGCCTTCCACCGAGATCGCCGGGCCGAGGGCACCATCGCCCTGCACCCGGTGGCCGATCCCTCGGCGTTCGGGGTGGTGCCCACCGACGAGCGGGGCCGGGTGACCGCCTTCGTGGAGAAGCCGCTCCGCGAGGAGGCGCCGACGAACCTCATCAACGCCGGCACCTACGTGCTCGAGCCGTCCTTCCTGCAGCGGGTGCCGGCCGGGCGCCGGGTGTCGATCGAGCGGGAGACGTTCCCGGCCATGGTGCGCGACGCCTCCCTCTACGCGGCGGCCGACGAGGCCTACTGGCTGGACACGGGCACCCCCGCCGCCTACCTCCAGGCCCACCGGGACCTGGTGGAGGGACGCCGGGGCGACCCGCCGGTGGCCGGGGCCCGGCGCCAGGCCGGCGGGCTCTGGGTGGCCGGCTCGCCGGTGGTGGCCGGCAAGGTGGTCGGGGCCTGCTTCGTGGCCGACGGGGCCACCGTGGAGGAGGGGGCGCGGATCGAGGACTCGGTGCTGGGGCCGGGGAGCGTGGTGGAGGAGGGCGCCACCGTGCGGGGCTCGGTGCTGCTGGCCGGGGCCCGGGTGGCCGCCGGTTCCACGGTGGAGGGGTCGGTGCTCGGTCCCCAGGCCACCGTGGGCATGCGGTGCGAGGTGCGACCGGTCTCGGTGATCGGCCACGCCGTGGTGGTGCCCTCGGGCACCACGGTGGACGGCGAGCGGGTGCCGGGCTAGGCCGGCACCCGCCGGGTCACGGAGAGAGGGGTCGCATGCGGACGATGGTCACCGGCGGGGCGGGGTTCATCGGCTCCACGCTGGTCGACCGGCTCCTGGCCGAGGGCCACGAGGTGGACGTGGTGGACGACCTCTCGTCCGGCTCGCTGGCCAACCTGGCCGAAGCCCGGGCCGTGGCCGGCAGGGCGCTGACCATCCACCAGCTCGACGTGCGCCAGCCCGACGTGGTGGAGCTCATGGCCCGCCGGCGCCCGGAGGTGGTGTTCCACCTGGCTGCCCAGGCCGACGTGCGGGTGTCGGTGCAGCGCCCGGCCTTCGACGCCGACGTGAACGTGATCGGCAGCCTGCACGTCCTGGAGGGGGCCCGGGCCGCCGGGGCCGAGCGGGTGGTCTTCGCCGCCAGCGGTGGCACCCTCTACGGCGACCCCGACCCGGCTGACCTGCCGGTGCGGGAGGCCCACCCCCACCGGCCGCTCTCGCCGTACGGGGTGTCGAAGAAGGTGGTGATCGACTACCTGGTTGCCTACCGGGAGCTGCACGCCCTGGAGTTCGCCGCCCTGGCCCTGGCCAACGTGTACGGCCCCCGCCAGGACCCGCACGGCGAGGCGGGGGTGGTGGCCATCTTCGCCCGGCACCTGGTGGACGGCACCCCGGTGACCATCTACGGCGACGGCGAGCAGACCCGGGACTTCGTCTACGTCGACGACGTGGTCGACGCCTTCGTCCGGGCGGCCACCCGGGGCGGCGGGTTGGTCTGCAACGTGGGCACCGGCCGGGAGATCTCGGTCAACGAGCTGTACCGGGCCATGGCCGCCCAGGCGGGGGTGGAGGCCCCACCCCGCTACGCCCCGGCCCGCCCGGGCGAGCTGCAGCGGAGCAGCCTGGACGTGGCCCGCGCCGCCATCCAGCTCGGCTGGCGGCCATGGACCGAGCTGGCCGAGGGGACCCGGGCCGTGCTCGACCACGTGGGCCGACCCGCCTGACCCCCTACGGAGGCAGGCCGGACCTGCTACCCCACCCGGGTGATATCCTATGATATCAAAGGAGGTTGAGATGGCAGACGTCCTGGTGCGCGACGTACCCGATGAGGTCGTGGCGGCGTTGGACGCCCGGGCCGGGCGCTTGGGGCTGTCACGCAGCGAGTACCTGCGCCGCCGGTTGGCCCAGGAAGCTGCCATGTCCGAGGCCTCGGTCGGTCCCGAGGATCTCGTCGAGTTCTCGCAGGTGTTCGCCGACCTCGCCGACCCGGAGGTGATGAGCCAGGCGTGGCGGTGACGTCCTGGCTCGTCGACAAGTCCGCGCTCGTCCGTCTCTCCGCCAGCCCGGATGCCGCCATCTGGGCGACGAGGATCGACCGTGGACTGGTGCGGATTGCCACGGTCACGTGTCTCGAGGTCGGTTACTCGGCGCGGTCCGGGCCGGACCTGCGTTCCTGGATGGCGCGGCCACCGCTGTCCTCGATGCCGATCGAGTACCTCACCCCGGTCATCGAGGACCGCGCCGTAGAGGTTCTGGAGCTGCTCGCCGACCGCGGCCAGCACCGGGCGCCGTCGATACCCGACCTGCTCGTCTCGGCCACGGCAGAGCTTGCCGGGCTCACGGTCCTGCACGTGGACAAGGACTTCGACGTCATCGCCACGGTCACGGGCCAGCCGATGGAGCGCCTGAAGGCACATGACGGCGCAAGTAGTCGCCGAGCGCCGAAGCCCGGGAACTGATACGGCCACCAGCCACGTCGTCTGTACCGCCCTAGCGG
>JASHWO010000259.1 GCA_030044045.1 Acidimicrobiales bacterium | reverse complement strand
CCGCCAGGCCATCGAGTGCGAGGTGCTGCCCCGCCGGCTGGTGGTGCTGGGCGGCGGGGCCATCGGGCTCGAGCTGGGGCAGGTGTTCCGGCGGTTCGGGGCCGAGGTCGTGGTGGTGGAGGCGGCGGACCGGGTGCTGGCAGTGGAGGAGCCGGAAGCGTCGGCGCTGGTGGCACGGGTGCTGGCCGGCGAAGGCGTGGAGGTGGTCACCGGTGCCCGGGTGGTGGCAGCCGGCCACCGGGCCGGCCGGTTCTGGCTGCGGCTCGAGGGCGGGGCAGTGGCCGCGCCCGGCGGCGGGACGGTCCCGGCGGCGGCCGAGGTGTCGGGGGACCACCTGCTGGTGGCCACCGGGCGCCGCCCCGACCTGCGGACGCTGGGCGTGGGCAGCCTCGGCCTCGACGAGTCGGCGCCGGCGCTCCCGGTCGACGGCCGCCTGCGGGTGGCCCCGGGCGTGTGGGCGGTGGGCGACGCCACCGGGAAGGGGCCCTTCACCCACGTCTCGATGTACCAGGCACGGCTGGCGGTGGCCGACATCCTGGCCGAGGCCGGCCGGGGACCCGGCGTGGCCCGGGAGGCCTCGTACGCCGCGCTGCCCCGGGTCACCTTCACCGACCCCGAGATCGGGGCGGTGGGGCGGACCGAGGCCGAGGCCCGCCGGGACGGGCTGCGGGTGCGGACGGGCACGGTGCCGGTCCCCGAGTCGGCCCGGGGCTGGATCCACGGCGCCGGGAACGACGGCGTCGTCAAGCTGGTCGAGGACGCCGACCGGGGGATCCTGGTGGGCGCCACCTCCGCCGGTCCGGCGGGCGGCGAGGTGCTGGGGCTGCTGGCCCTGGCCGTCCACGCCGAGGTGCCGACGGCCAGCCTGCGGGAGATGATCTACGCGTACCCCACCTTCCACCGGGCCGTCGAGGCGGCCCTGGCCGACCTGGCCGACCTGGCGACCTGACCATTGACGGCACCGTGCAACGTCCAACGTCCGGGTGGTAACGCGCGCTACCGTGACCGGGTGCGAGACCGGGAAGAGGTGAGCCGGTGCCGGCGCATCCATTGAGCGACGGGCAGCGCGTCGAGATTCGCGGCGCCGTCCTGGACCTGGCGGTGCACCACGGCTTCGACGGGTGGCGGATCAGCGACGTGATCCAGCGCACCGGCGTGTCGTCGAGGACGCTCTACAAGTACTATCCGTCCAAGGAGTACCTGCTGCTCGACGCCATGATCGACGTGGCCGGCCGGGCGTTGGAGGGCCTGATGGACGGCTCGAAGGTCCGGGGGCGCACGCCCCGGAGCCGGGTGTTGCGCACGCTCGAGATCCTGACGGAGATGTTCGTGGCCTCGCCGTCGAGCAGCCGGGCCATGGTGCGGGCCCTCACCTGCGGACAGGACGCCGTCTCGCCCATGCTCCGGACCTTCAACGACAAGATGCACATGGTGGTGGCCCGGGCCCTGGCCGGCGGCGAGCCGGGGGATCCGGAGTGGGCGGCGGCCGAGGTGGTCCAGCAGGTCTGGTTCGCCGCCATCATCGCCTGGGCCTCGAACGTGCACGGCGCCGACCACATCGAGGAGTCGGTGGTGCGGGCGTTGCGGCTCATCGGCGTGAACCGCTGACCGGCGGGCTGCGCCGGCGGCCCCTCAGCTGGCCGGCGGGGGCACCTGCCATGTGACCAGGTTCGTGCTGCGGGCGATGCCGATGGCGGCGTGGCCCCAGCCGCCGAACTGGGTGAGCTCGTCGCTGCCGGCGTAGAGCAGGTAGTAGTAGCCGTCGGTGGCCTGGAGGTTGCAGAGGAAGGCCGAGTTGGCCGGCTCGTAGTCGATGCTCGGCACGCCGGTCCCGCTGTCCCAGGCCGCCGTGGGCACCTCCAGCTCCCGCCCCCCGCTCCAGTGGAGCCAGCGCTGCGGTGTGGCCGGGTCGCCGTCGAGCTGGAAGATCCACGGCTGGTCGAGGTTGTTGGAGGTGGCCACGAGCTGCCAGTGGCCGGCTGCCGTGAACAGCTCGTAGTTCTCCACCGTGCTGCCGTAGAGGGTGATGTCCGGCTGCCCCACCGTTCTCCACGGGCCCTGGAGGGAGCCGCTGGGCGACCAGGCGATGGTGAAGTGCTGCGCGCCCGACCCGGTGCTGGCCTTGTAGGCCAGGATCAGCCCGTGGCCGGTGTAGGCCAGGGCGCCGTCGATCTGGCGCTGGTCCGGATGGGGGGCGAGCTGGTGGGCCAGCGGGTGCGGGGCCGACCAGTCCACCAGGTTCGTGGAGGTGCGGTCGTAGAGCTTGTCCTGGCCGCCGGCGGACGGGTTCGACTGGTAGGTGACCACGTACCGGCCGGAAGGGTTGCGCACGATGTCGGGCGAGGCCACCCCGAGGATGCCGGCCTGCCGGGGCCAGGGCACCGGTGCCGACCAGTGCACGAGGTCGGTGGAGGTGGCGGTGGCCACGTTCCAGCGCACCCCGCCGGGCAGCGAACGGTCGTGGGTCATGTAGCTGAAGAGCATGTGCCAACGCCCGCCGGCCCAGATCAGGGCCTCGTCCTTGGCCCCGGCGTCGGGGTAGGAGAGGATCGGGTTTCGCAGGGCCGGCCAGTCCACCCGGGGGGTGCCGCCGCCCGGCACCACGCAGTCGTGGTCGGCACCGGCGGCCAGCTCGGCCTGGGTGAGCGCGGGGGAGCGGGCGCTGCCGGCGGCGGCGCCACGCGAGGCGGCCAGGGCGGTGGGGGTCGGGGTGGGGGCGGCCAGC
>JASHWO010000258.1 GCA_030044045.1 Acidimicrobiales bacterium | reverse complement strand
GGCCGCCGGGCAGCAGGGCCAGCAGGCCGCCGACGGCTACCAGGATCCCCCCGGCCCACATCCAGGCGATCAGCGGCTGCACCACCACTGTCACCGCCACCGACCCGGCCGGCAGGCTGGTGATGCCCTGGGCACCGGTCGAGGCCCCGGTGCCTCCGATCTGCGACAGAGTGAGGTACACGTCGCCCAGGAGGCCGGAGTCGATGGCCGGCGTGCCCACCGCCTCGGAGGCCGACCCGCCGTACTGGCTCACCGCCGGGGAGAAGAGGCCCCGGCCGTCGACCCGCACCACCGCCTCGGTGGCCGTCCGCTGGGGCGTGCGTGTCACCTTCAGCCCCAGGAACTCGAGCGTGTGCCCGGCGTAGTGCACCACGTGGTCCTTGCGCAGCACCAGCTCCGTTGTGGAGCGGAACGAGGTGGCGGCCACCAGGCCCAGCGCCAGCACCACCACCCCGAGGTGCACCACCATGCCGCCGTTGGTCCGCCCCACCAGGCCCCGCCAGGGACCGGCGCCGTGCCGGACGCTGGCCCGCACCGACAGGACCAGCGAGCGGCCGGCGGCGGCGGCGGCGAAGGCGGCCAGGCCGAACCCGACCAGCGGCTCGATCCCCCGCACCCCCCCGGCCACGCAGCCCACCACCGTGAGCACCCCGATCCAGGCCGGGATCCGCAGGCGCTGCCAGAGGACCGCGCCGTCCACCTTGCGCCAGCTCAGCGCCGGGGCCACCGCCATCATGAGGAGCAGCCCCAGCCCCACCGGCACGGCCACCGTGTCGAAGTAGGGCGCCCCGACCGTCACCTCCTGGTTCGTCAGCGCCTGGTACAGGAGGGGGAACAGGGTGCCCAGCAGCACCACGAAGGCGAAGCCCACGAAGAGCAGGTTGTTCAGGAGGAAGGCCCCCTCCCGCCCGAGCGGCGAGTCGATGCCGCCCGGCGAGCGCAGGCGGTCGCCCCGCCAGGCCAGCAGCCCGAAGCCGGTCACCGCCACCAGGAGGAAGAAGGCGATCAGCACCGGCCCCAGCGTCGAGTCGGAGAAGGCGTGCACCGACTCCACCACCCCCGACCGGGTGAGGAAGGTGGCTAAGATGGTGAGGGCGAAGGTGGCGATGGACAGCGAGAGGTTCCACACCCGCAGCAGGCCCCGCCGCTCCTGCACCAGCACCGAGTGCAGGTACGCCGTCCCGCAGAGCCAGGGCATGAGCGCGGCGTTCTCCACCGGGTCCCACCCCCAGAACCCGCCCCACCCGAGCACCTCGTAGGACCACCAGGCGCCGAGGACGATGCCGACGGTGAGGCAGGTCCAGGCGACCAGGGTCCAGCGCCGGGTCTCCATCTGCCAGCGGTCGCTCACCCGCCCGGTGGCCAGCATCCCCACGGCGAAGGCGAAGGGGACGGTGAAGCCCACGAAGCCCATGTAGAGGAGGGGCGGGTGCACGGCCACCAGCGGGTTGTCCTGCAGGAGGACGTTCGGCCCGGCGCCGTGGAGCGGGGCGGACCCGGCCACGGTCAGGAACGGGTTGGCCGGACCGACCATCAGCCCGAAGAAGAAGGCCGACACCACGTACATCACCAAAGTGGCCCAGCGGACCACCGGATCCGACCCCTGGCGCCGGTAGCGCCAGACCAGGGCCACGGTGAAGGCGGCCAGCACCAGCCCCCACAGCAGGATGGATCCGGCCAGCGACGACCACAGCCCGGTGATCGAGTAGATGAGCGGGGTCACCCGGGCGTTGTTGTCGGCCACGTAGACCAGCCGGAAGTCGTGCGTGACCAGGGCCTGCTCCATGGCCAGGGTGGCCACCACGGCGCCCAGCAGCAGCAGCGGGGCGAACCGACGGCCGTCGAGCCGCGGGTCGTCGGGGCGGCCCCGGGCCTGGCGGGAGAGGGACAGGGCCACCACCACCGTCCCGACCGCCGCCGCCACCAGCGCCAGCCACACGCCGACCTGCCCGAGGGCGGCGTTCAGCACCCGGCGGCTCCGGGCCGGCGCCCGGCCGGGCGGCTCCGGCCGGGCGGGCGCTCCGGGCGGCGGGCGGTCCGGCCGCGCCTCACTTCACGACCTTGCCGTGCCGGCCCCGCACCCGCGACGGGTGGGCGGCGATGTATGTGGCGGAGTGCTTGACCATGATCTGGTCCGACACGAACACGTCCGACCCGGTGGCGGCGAAGTGCCCGACCACCACCACGGGGACTGTCGGCTGGAACAGCTCGGGCGGGGATCCCTTGTTCTCCACCACCACCGTCTCGCCGCCGCCGGCCACGGTGAAGTCGGTGCCCTTCCTGGTGTCCCGGATGGTCCCCCGCACCACTGTGCCCTCCAGGCGGAAGGTGGTGGTCCCCAGCGACGTCTTGTGGGCCAGGGCCTCGTGCACCGTGTCGAAGTAGTCGAGCGAGCTGCCGAGCCCCTCCACCAGCAGGTAGGCCACCGCCCCGGCCAGCACGGCGAAGACCAGGACCAGCCGCAGCCGATGGCGAGGGCGGTGCCGCCCCACCGGCGGGAGCGGTCCGGGCGGGCCCGGTGGGCCGGACGGACCGGACGGCCCTGTCGTCCCGGACGGACCGGACGGCCCTGTCGTCCCGGGCACCGTCGGCACCGGGCCCGGGGCGGCCACCGCCTCGCCGCTCACCGCCCGCTCCTCAACGGGCCCCTCCGGCGGGCCCGACAACCGGCCCGTCGCCGGCGGCGGTCGTCGTGGTCGTGCCGGTGACCGCAGCAGCACCGCCGGCAGTGGTGGCAGCGGTGGTGGCCACGGCACCCAGGCCCACCGTCCCGTCGCCGGCGGGATCCCCGGGGCCGGGACCGAGGCCACCCGCCGACTCGGCCAGGGCCGCCGCCCGGACCAGGCGGCGGTGGCGCAGCACCAGGCTCACCGCGTACAGGAAGAGCGCGCCCAGGCAGACGACGTAGCCGGCGTCGACGTACCTCACGGGGCGCCCCCTCCCGGCCCGCCCGGCCGCAGGGGCGACCCGGCCGGCCGGTCCCCGCCGGCCACCGAGCCGCCGGCCACCTCAGCGACCACCCT
>JASHWO010000257.1 GCA_030044045.1 Acidimicrobiales bacterium | reverse complement strand
CGACGGTGGCGGCCCGGCCATCGGCCCCCCGGCCGCCACGGCGGTCTCCGGCGCCCCCCGGTCCCGCCGCCGGCGGTGGCTGGTCGAGTGGGGGATCATCCTGGTGGTCGCTGTGGTGGTGGCCGTCCTGGTCCGGTCGTTCGTTTTCCAGACCTTCTACATCCCCTCCACATCGATGTACCCGACCCTGCAGCCAGGCGACCGCATCGTGGTGTACAAGCTCGACACGACCCCGACGGCCGGCGAGATCGTGGTGTTCCGGCGCCCGCCCAAGGAGAATTGCGGTGGTCCGCCCGTGCCCGACCTGGTCAAGCGGGTCATCGGGCTGCCCGGGCAGACCATTCAGGGCAAGGACGGCGCGGTGTACGTCGACGGCAAGCGGCTGGCCGAGCCGTGGCTGCCCAAGCCGACCGGTAAGAGCAGCACCTACACCGCCAATTTTCCACTGATCCGGATCCCGGCGGGCCACTACTTCATGATGGGGGACAACCGGACGAACTCCTGCGACAGCCGGGACTGGGGTCCCCTGCCGAAGTCCTACATCGTGGGCAAGGTGGTGCTCCGGATCTGGCCGCTGGGCCGCATCGCCCTCTTCTGACCCGGCCGGCGTGGGGCAGGGGCCCCACGCCTCGGAGGAGCACGGGGTTGGGGCCCCGGGCGGGCTGAGCGGCACAGCCCGCCGCCGGTAGGCTCGTCGGCGGATGCTGGATCTCACACCCGTCAAGCTCCTCCTGGTCCTTGTGGTGGCCCTGATCCTGCTGGGACCGCATCAGCTCCCGAAGCTGGCTCGCCAGCTCGGCGCCGGCTGGCGTCGGCTGCAGGCCTTCCGGGAGCAGGTCGACGCTGAGATCCGCCAGAGCATTCCTGACCTGCCGTCGAGCCAGGACCTGGCCCGGCTGGCCCGCTCGCCGGTGGCCCTGCTGAACCAGCTGGCCGAGATGCCCGCCCGTGACGACGACCCGCCGGCGCCCGACGACGGCCACGTCGACGGCCTGCGGGAGGAGCCCACGCCGGCCCGGCTGCTGCCACCGGTGCCCGACGACCCCGGCCTGAACTGATGGCCGTCCCGCTGGTCGACCGCGCCCGGGGCGCCCGGAGGCTCCGCCCCAGCCCGAACGCCATGACCCTCACCGAGCACCTGGCGGAGCTGCGCCGGCGGCTGATCGTCGCCGTGGTGGCCTTCGTGGTGGCGGCCACCGTGGCCGCCGTGTTCTACAACTGGATGCTCGGGGTGCTCCAGCACCCCTACTGCCAGGCCAGCCCGCACGACTGCCGCTTCTACGTGACCGGCCCGCTCGACCCGCTCTCGCTGCGGGTGGAGATGGCCGCCTTCGGGGGCCTGGTGCTCGCCTCGCCGGTCGTCCTCTGGGAGCTGTGGCGGTTCGTCACCCCCGGCCTGCACACGAACGAGCGACGCTACGCCGTGGCCTTCGTCCTGTCCACGGTGGCCCTCTTCCTCGGCGGGTGCGCCACCGCCTACGTGATCTTCCCGCACGCCCTGGGCTGGCTGAAGGCCATCGGCGGCAGCCACCTGTACCAGCTCCTCAGCCCCACCAGCTACCTGACCCTGATCCTGTGGATGATGGTCCTCTTCGGGCTGGCCTTCGAGTTCCCGGTGGTGCTGGTGGCCCTGGAGCTGGTGCGGGTGGTGACCCCGGCCCAGCTCCTGCGCTGGTGGCGGTGGTCGGTCATCGGCATCACCGCCGCCGCCGCCATCTTCACCCCCAGCTCCGATCCCTTCTCCATGCTGGCCCTGGCGGTCCCGCTGGTCGCCTTCTACTTCCTGGCCATCGGGATCGGGAAGCTGCTCGGGCGTTGAGGATGCCGCCCCCGGGCGGCGCGGCCGGCGGCGCCCATCGCCCGCCTGGGCACCCCAACCCCACGCCGGCCATGCGGCGGCGGTTCCTGGCCGGGCTGCCCTTCCCGCCCGACCCGTTCCAGGTCGAGGCCATGGACGCGCTCGACGACGGCCGCTCGGTGCTGGTCTCGGCGCCCACCGGGTCGGGCAAGACCCTGGTGGCTGCCTACGCCGTGCGCCGGGCCCTGGCCGCCGGGGGCAAGGCCTTCTACACCACGCCGCTGAAGGCCCTGTCGAACCAGAAGTACGGCGAGCTGGTGGCCGAGCACGGGGTGGCCCGGGTGGGCCTCCTGACCGGTGACACCGCGGTGCGTCCCGAGGCGCCGGTGGTGGTGATGACCACCGAGGTGCTGCGCAACATGCTCCTGGCCGGCTCGCCGCTGCTGGCCGGGTTGCGCGCCGTGGTGCTGGACGAGGTCCACTACCTCCAGGATCCCTACCGGGGCGGGGTGTGGGAGGAGGTGCTGGTGCTCTGCCCGCCGGAGGTGGCCTTCGTCTGCCTGTCGGCCACGGTGGCCAACGCCACCGAGCTGGGCGAGTGGCTGCGCTCGGTGCGGGGGCCCACTGATGTGGTGGTGGCCCGGCAGCGCCCGGTGGTGCTACGCCACCACTTCGCCCTGTTCCGGCGGGAGGCCGGCGGGGGCGAGGTCGAGGTGCTCCCCCTGCTCGACGGGCGCCGGGCCGGGGGAGAGGGGTTGCGGGTGGACCAGGCGGTGCGCCGGGCCCTGCACGGTCGGCCGCCGCCGCAGCGCTGGCGGGGGCCGGGCGGCCCACGGCTGCCGTTCCGCACGCCGCGGCGGACCGAGATCGTGGAGACCCTGGACGGCGACGACCTGCTGCCGGCCATCGTCTTCATCTTCTCCCGAGCGGCCTGCGACGAGGCGGTGCGCCAGTGCCTACGGGACGGGCTCCGCCTCACCGACCAGCACCAGCGGCGGGCGGTCCGCCGGGTGGCCGAGGCCCGCACCGAGGGGCTGCACGACGAGGACCTGTCGGTGCTGGGCTACGGCGAATGGCTGGAGGGGCTGGAGGCGGGCCTGGCCGCCCACCACGCCGGGATGGTGCCCGCCTTCCGGGAGACGGTGGAGGAGTGCTTCGCCGCCGGGCTGCTGCAGGTGGTGTTCGCCACCGAGACCCTGTCGCTGGGGATCAACATGCCGGCCCGCACCGTGGTGATCGAGCGGTTCGACAAGTTCGGCGGGGCCGGGCGGGCCACCCTGACCTCGGGGGAGTACGCCCAGCTCACCGGGCGGGCCGGCCGGCGGGGCCTGGACCAGGAGGGGCACGCCGTGGTGTTGTGGTCGGCCGACGTCACCTTCGCCGAGGTGGCCCGGGTGGCCCAGGCGCCGCCGCCCGACCTGCGGTCGTCCTTCCGCCCGACGTACAACCTGGCCGTGAACCTGGTGCAGCGGTTCGACCGGCCCACCGCCCTGGCCGTGCTCCGCCGTTCCTTCGCCCAGTGGCAGGCCACGAGGGCCAGCGACGCCAGGCGGGCCGAGCAACACGGCCGGGGCGGGGCTGGGGCCCCCGCCGCCGGAGGAGCCTGGGTTGGGGCGCCCAGGCGGGCCGAGCAACACGGCCTGGCCGACCACCTGGGCCGCCGGCTGGCCGTCTTGCAGGAGCTGGGCTACGTCGACGACTGGTCGCTGCTGGCCCCCGGCCGTTGCCTGGCCCGCGTCTACCACGAGTCGGACCTGCTGGTGGCCGAGGCCCTGGCCGGCCCGGCGCTGGAGGGGGCGGAGCCCTCGGTGCTGGCCGGGGTGCTCTCGGCCCTGGTCTACGAGCAACGCCGGGCCCGGCGGCCGCCCGGGGGGCGACCGCCGGCCCGGGGCGACCGCCGGCGGAAG
>JASHWO010000256.1 GCA_030044045.1 Acidimicrobiales bacterium | reverse complement strand
GCGATGGCGGCGGACCCGCACCGGGAGGGGGCGCGGGTGACGGGGGCGCTGGCGGCGACCCGGCGCTGGAGGCGGTGCGGCACCACCTCGACGACGACCTCGACGCCCCGGGGGCGCTGGCGGCCCTCGACCGGTGCGCGGCGGACGGTGTGCCGGTGGCGGCCGGTGCGGCACTGCTCGGCGTGGCACTCTGACCGTCGGGCACCGGCCCCCGCCCGGCCGGCGATCCGGTGCTTGCATATCCCGCTACCATCCAGTAGCATTGTCGACATCGCGACCGGGGAAATCGTGGGGGCTCGGGCAGCCTCCCGTGATCGCGACAGGGTTCCCCGGACGGCCCGCCCGTCACCGTGGCGGGACGTAGCGACTGCTGCCCCGAGCAGAGGCTGCCGCCCGCGCGCCGGGTGGCTCAGGTGGCAGGAGCAGACGCGATGGCTGTGGTTGTTGTGAGTATTTGTGGTGTGGTCCTCACGGTGGTGGTCGGTACGGTGAGCGGGAGCTTCGGTCTCCTGCGTTGGCTGATGAGCCGACTGGACCGCCGCTTCGACAAGATCGACCAGCGCTTCGATCAGGTCGACCAGCGCTTCACGGTAGTCGACCGGCGGTTCGACAAGATCGACCAGCGGTTCGCTGCCATGGACCGCCGGTTCGACAAGATGGACGAGCGGTTCGCCGGCATGGACAAGCGGTTCGACAAGGTCGACGGCCGGATGGAGCGGATGGCCGGCGAGATCGCCGGGCTGCGCACCGACCTCTCCGAGCACCTGGCCCACCACGCCGCGTAGGGCCGGCGGAAGAGGAGAGGGGACGGCATGGCACAGCAGGCGGTGTGGGTACTGTTCGCGTTCACGGGCTCGCTCGTGGTGGTGATCTGGGTGTTTATCATCGCCGGGTCGTTGTGTGACCGATCCCGTCGCCGGGAGAGGGAGGAGGAGCGCCGGGCCCGGGAGCTCGCCGCGCTGGGCGACCGTATCGACCGCCTGGCCGGCCGGCTCGAGCGGACGGAGGGCCGGCTGTCGGTCCGGATCGAGCACGTCGACAGGCGGTTGACGACACATGTCGCCGCACACGCCAGCATGTGGCGATCCCCGTCGAGCGCGTCCCGGTAGGCCACCGGCGGTCGACACCGGCCGGCGTGCCGGCGGGGTGGACGGCGGGGGGTGGCGGGCCGCCTACGCTTGGCCGATCACCGCTCGCCCCCGGTCGCTGGCCGGCGCTGGGGACGGCAGGACGGACCGGCCGAAGGACGCGGAGCGACGATGGCAGCCATGGTGACGGTCCGGCTCCCTGACGGCTCGACCCGGGATCTGCCGGCCGGGTCGACGGCCCGGGACCTGGCGGCGGCCATCGGGCCCCGCCTGGCCAAGGCGGCGGTGGCCGCCACGGTCGACGGCCGGGAGGTGGACCTGGCCGGCGAGCTGCCGGACGGGGCCGAGGTGGCCATCCTCACCCCGGCCACCGACGCCGGCCGGGAGGTGCTCCGCCACTCCACCGCCCACGTGCTGGCCCAGGCCGTGCTGCGGCTGTGGCCCGGCGCCCACTACGCCATCGGCCCGGTGGTGGCCGACGGCTTCTACTACGACTTCGAGCTGCCCGGCGGCGCCCACTTCACCGACGAGGACCTCGGGCGCATCGAGGCGGTGATGCGGGAGATCGTGGCCGAGGACCAGCCGTTCGTGCGCCACGAGCACCCGATCGCCGAGGCGCTCGGCATCTTCGCCGACCAGCCGTTCAAGCGGGAGATCATCGAGGCGGTGGCCGCCGGGGCCGACGAGGTGGACGCCGCCGCGCCCGGGGCCGGGACCGCCGGGGCGGCCATCTCCACCTACCGGAACACCGACGCCTTCACCGACCTCTGCCGGGGCCCGCACGTCCCCTCCACCGGCCGGCTCGGCCACTTCACGCTGCAGCGGGTGGCCGGGGCCTACTGGCGGGGCGACGAGAAGCGCCCGCAACTGCAGCGCATCTACGGCACGGCCTGGGAGTCGGCGCAGGCCCTGGCCGAGCACCTGCACCGGCTGGAGGAGGCGGAGCGGCGGGACCACCGCCGGCTCGGCCACGAGCTCGACCTGTTCTCCTTCCCCGAGGAGGTCGGCCCCGGGCTGGCCGTGTTCCACCCGAGAGGCGGGGTGGTCCGGCGGGTGATGGAGGAGTACTCCCGGCAGCGGCACGAGGCCGGGGGCTACGAGCTGGTGTACTCCCCGCACATCACCAAGGCCGACCTCTTCGAGATCTCCGGCCACCTGCAGACCTTCGCCGAGGGCATCTACCCGCCGATGGTCCTGGACGGGGAGACCGACTACTACCTCAAGCCCATGAACTGCCCGTTCCACATCCTGATCTACCGGAGCCGGCAGCGGTCCTACCGGGAGCTGCCGTTGCGGCTGTTCGAGCTGGGGACGGTGTACCGCTACGAGAAGTCGGGGGTGGTGCACGGGCTGACCCGGGTGCGGGGCATGACCCAGGACGACTCGCACATCTTCTGCGCCCGCGAGCAGGTGGCCGGCGAGATCGGCTCGGTGCTCGACTTCGTGCTGGCCGTGCTGCGCGACTTCGGGCTGGACGACTTCTACCTGGAGCTCTCCACCAAGCCGGACGGCAAGGCCTTCGGCACCGACGAGGAGTGGGCCGAGGCCACCGAGGCGTTGCGGGCGGTGGCGGTGGGGCGGGACCTCGACCTGGTGATGGACGAGGGCGGCGGGGCCTTCTACGGCCCCAAGATCTCGGTGCAGGCCCGGGACGCCATCGGCCGCACCTGGCAGATGTCCACCATCCAGCTCGACTTCCAGCTCCCGCAGCGCTTCGGCCTGGAGTACGTCGGCGCCGACAACGCCAAGCACCGGCCGATCATGGTCCACCGGGCGCTGTTCGGCACGGTGGAGCGGTTCTTCGCCATCCTGCTCGAGCACTACGCCGGGGCCCTGCCCACCTGGCTCTCCCCGGTGCAGGTGGAGGTGCTCCCGGTGAGAGACGACCACGTGGCCTACGCCGCCTCGGTGCGCGACCGGCTGGTGGCGGCGGGGTTGCGGGCCACGATGGCCGACGCCGGCGAGGCGCTGGGCGGGCGCATCCGCCGGGCCAAGCTGCTGAAGGTGCCCTACGTGCTGGTGGTGGGGGACGACGACGTGGCCGCCGGCACCGTCGGGGTGAACCGGCGGGGCGCCGACCGCCCCGAGCGGGGGGTGCCCGTCGACCGGTTCGTGGGCGACGTGCTGGCCGAGGTGGCGGCCCGGGGCGCCGGGGGCGCAGGTACGGGCGCTGCCGCGGCCGGCGCGGCGTGAGGCTGGTGGTGCCGCTCGAGCAGCTCTGGGCCGGCTGGCGCCATGAGTACGTCACCACCGCCACCGAGGCCGAACGCCGGGAGAGCAACGCGGCGGGCGACGGCGCCCCGGTGGACGGTGTGGTGGGGGGTGAGGACTGCGTGTTCTGCCGGATCGTCGCCAGCGGGCCGCCCTCGGCCGACAACGGGGTGGTCTGGCGGGGCGAGCGAACCTACGCCGTGCTGAACGCCTACCCCTACGCCAGCGGCCACCTGCTGGTCCTCCCGCTGCGCCACCTGGCCGACCTGTCCGACCTCGACCCGGCCGAGTCCGACGAGCTGTGGGCCACCGGCCGGGCGGCGGTGGCCGCCCTGACCGCCGCCTACGGCCCCGACGGGATCAACCTGGGGGCCAACCTGGGGCGGGCCGCCGGTGCCGGGATCCCCCGCCACCTGCACCTGCACGTGGTGCCCCGCTGGTCGGGGGACACGAACTTCATGACCTCGGTGGCCGGGGCGCGGGTCATGCCCGAGCCCCTGACGGTGGCCTGGGAGAAGCTGCACGCCGCCTGGCCCGCCGGGGGCGGGTAGGCAACTCGACGGCCGGGGCGGGGTTGGGGTCCCCGCCCACCGGAGGAGCCTGGGGTTGGGGCCCCAGGCGGGTAGGCAACTCAGCAGCCGTAGAAGCGGCGGTTGCCCTCCAGGCTCTCCCGGATGGCCGGCGGGAGGCCGGGGGCGACACGGGTGCAGGCTCGCCGGACGGGTGTGGGCTCGCCGCCGACGGGCCGCCGCTCAGGCACCGGCCGCCGACCGGGCCAGCCCAGCCACCAGGTGCTCGGGCACGGGGTCGTAGTGGTCGTGCTCGGCCCGGAACCGGCCGCGCCCCCCGGTGATGGCCCGCAAGTCCACCGCGTAGCGGGCCAACTCGGCCATGGGCACCAGGGCCACCAGGAGCTGCTGCCCATCGGCGGCCGCCTCGGTGCCCTGGATGCGGGCCCGGCGGGCGTGCAGGTCCCCCAGCACGTCCCCCTGGAGGTCGGCCGGCACGGCCACCTCGACCCGGGAGACCGGTTCCAGCAGCACCGGTCCTGCCTCGCCGAGCGCCTGGCGGAAGGCGAGGGCGGCGGCCATCTTGAAGCTGAGGTCCGACGAGTCGACCGAGTGGTACTTCCCGTCGTCGACCGTCACCGACACGTCCACCACCGGGTAGCCGAACACCCCGCCGAGGGCCATCGTCTCCTGGACGCCCTTCTCCACCGCCGGGATGTACTGGCGGGGGATGGCCCCGCCGACCACCTCGTCGTGGAAGGCGAAGCCGTCGCCCCGGGCCAGCGGCTCGATCCGCAGGTGGCAGACCCCGAACTGCCCGTGGCCGCCGGACTGCTTCTTGTGCCGGCCTTCGGCGGCGGCCGGCTTGGTGACCGTCTCCCGGTAGGGGACGAGCACGTCCTCCCGCTCGACGGCCACGCCGAACTTGCGGGCCAGCCGCTCCAGGGTGACGCCGAGCTGGACCTCGCCGGCCACGCCCAGCACCGTCTGGTGCGTCTCGTCCACCCGGGCCACGGTGAGCGAGCGGTCCTCCTCGCAGAGCCGTTGGAGGGCCGACATCAGCTTGTCGTCGTCGGCCCGGGAGGCCGGGCGCACGGCCACCGACAGCGCCGGTGCGCCGGCGGGCGGCAGCGCCGCCACCACGGGCGTGCCCTTCGGGGCCAGGGTGTCACCGGTCCGGGTGGCGGCCAGCCGGGGCACGGCGACGAAGTCCCCGGCCACCGCCTCCTCCACCGGCGAGGCCTCCCGTCCCCGGACGGACTCCAGCACGTGCAGCCGTTCGTCGGTGCGGGTGGCCGGGTTGTGCAGGACCATGTCGGGCCGCACCGTCCCCGACAGCACCCGGCACAGCGAGACCCGCCCGGCGTGCTGGTCGGAGGTGGTCTTGCACACCAGCAGGAGGGGCTGGCCGTCCGGGTCGCACGGTACCTCGGCCGTGGTGTCCCCGGCCCGCACCGGGCGCGGCGGCCGCCGGTCGGGCGAAGGGCACAGCTCCACCAGCAGCCGGGCCAGCCGGTCCACGCCCACCCCGGTCGCTCCCGAGCAGCAGAGCACCGGGAATACCGTGCCCGAGGCCACCCCTACGGCCAGGGCCTCCTCCAGCTCCTGCCGGGAGACGGCCTCGCCGTCCAGGTAACGGGCCATGAGGTCGTCGTCGCCGACCACGATGCCCTCGACCAGCTGCTCGTGCACCTCGTGCTCGGTCACCGCCAGGTCGTCGGGGACCGGGCCCTCGGTGCCGGCCACCGGAGGGCCAGCCGCCGGGTCGTAGAGGGTGGCCCGGTCGTCGAGGAGGTCGATCACGCCCCGGAACCCGGCTTCGGCCCCGATCGGCAGCTCCACCGGGGCCACCCCGGCCCCGAAGGTGGCCCGCACCTCGGCCAGCACCCGGTCGAAGTCGGCCCGCTCGCGGTCGAGCTTGTCCACCACCACGACGCGGGGCAGGCCCAGGGCGGCCGCCGCCCGCCAGGCGTCCTCGGTCTGGGCCTGCACGCCGTCGGTGGCGCTCACCACCACCACCGCCAGGTCGGCCACGGCCAGGGCGGCGTGCAGGTCGGCGGCGAAGTCGGCGTAGCCCGGGGCGTCCAGCAGGTTGACCTTCACCCCGTCCACGGTGAAGGGGGCCAGGGCCAGCGAGACGGAGAGCCCCCGGGCGATCTCCTCCGGCTCGACGTCGCAGGCCGTGGTGCCCCGCTCGACCGACCCCTGCCGGGAGACGGTGCCGGTGGCGGCCAGCAGGGCCTCGGCCAGGGTGGTCTTGCCGGCGCCGTGGTGGCCGACGAGGGCGACGTTGCGGATGCTCGACGGCGAGAGTCGTACCACGCGGGGACCTCCTTCGGCGCCGTGCCGGACGGGTCCCCGCGGGCCGTGCGCCCTCTCCCTGGAGCATACGGTCGGTGCGGGCCCGCTCGCTGGTGGCCGGGGAGGCCGGCCCGCCCGCGGGCCACCGGGGGCGGCGCCCCCGCCGACCGCCCCCGGGACCGGAGGCA
>JASHWO010000255.1 GCA_030044045.1 Acidimicrobiales bacterium | reverse complement strand
CCGGTCACCGCACCGGTGGTGACCACCGAGCCGGCCAACCAGGCGGTGACGGCCGGCCAGACGGCCACCTTCAGCGCGGCGGCGTCGGGCACACCCAAGCCCACCGTCCAGTGGCAGGTGGAAGCTGCCGGTTCTGCCACCTGGAGCAACGTCACAGGGGCCACGTCGACCACCCTCAGCTTCGACACGGCGACCGCCCAGTCGAAGAACCAGTACCGGGCGGTCTTCACCAACGCCGGGGGCTCGGCCACCACCGACGCGGCCACGCTCAACGTCAGCGCACCGACCCCGTCGTCGGGCTACTGGCAGGTGGCCCAGGACGGCGGGGTCTTCGCCTTCGGCTCCGCAGCCTTCTACGGCTCCATGGGCGGCAAGGCGCTCAACGCCCCGATCGTGGGCATGGCGGCCACGCCCACAGCCAAGGGCACCGGGTCCTCTGGTGCCGCCTCCGGCGGCTACTGGCTGGTGGCCAGCGACGGGGGCATCTTCGCCTTCGGCGCCGCCCACTTCTACGGCTCCATGGGGGCAAGACCCTCAACGCCCCCATCGTCGCCATGGCCGCTGCCCCGACAGGCAAGGGCTACTGGGAGGTGGCCGCCGACGGGGGCATCTTCGCCTTCGGCTCCGCCCAGTTCTACGGCTCCATGGGCGGCAAGACCCTCAACGCCCCGATCGTCGCCATGGCGGCCACGCCCACAGGCAAGGGCTACTGGGAGGTGGCCGCCGACGGGGGCATCTTCGCCTTCGGCGCCGCCCAGTTCTACGGCTCCATGGGCGGCAAGCCCTTGAACCAGCCCATCGTGGGCATGGCCGCCACCCAGACAGGCAAGGGCTACTGGGAGGTGGCCAGTGACGGCGGGCTGTTCTCCTTCGGTTCAGCCCCCTTCTACGGCTCGACCGGCGGGGTGCCCCTCACCGAGCCCATCGTGGCCATGGCGGCGACTTCCACAGGCAACGGCTATTACGAGGTGGCCAGTGACGGGGGGCTCTTTACCTTCGGCAACGCCGCCTTCGACGGCTCCCTCGGTGGCACCCCCTTGAACGAGCCGGTCGTGGCCATGGCGGTGGCCTGAGCCTGGGGCCCCTGTCCCCACCCACTGGTGGGGACAGGGGCCTCCCTCATCCCAACAGCACGAGACGAACGAAGCGACCAAGGAGAAAACAGACGTGGCACGACGAGGGACGCTGCGCACGATCGCAGCAGCAGCGATAGGGGTGCTGGCCGCAGGCGGCGGCCTGGGCCTCCTGGGGGCCGGGGTCACCGCCGGGGTGGTCTCCGGGGTGGCCGGGGCCAACAGCGCCAGCTTCACCATGACCTGCCACCTGGGCCTGGCCCCGATCATCACAACAGCCACCTTCAAGGCCACCCTCACCGGCTCGATGCCCGCCTCGGTCACACCGGGCAAGCCGCTCTCGTTCTCGGGCTACGGGGCCACCATGGTCATCCCCGAGGCCTTCACCACACTCGGGGCCACAATCACACTGAGCGGCACAGTCAAGCTCGACCTCTCAGCCACCAACGCCACGCCCTCCACCCAGGCCTCCACCCTCACCATCCCCCACACCACCCTGCACAAGGGCTCGACACAGACGGTCACCCTGGCGGGCACAGTGGGGCCCTTCACCGCCGCTGGCACCGGAGGGGCGGCCACGGTCACCTCGGCCGCCACGGCCACCTTGTACCCCGTGGTCAACGGCACCGCCCTCGACACAGGCAAGGGCTACCCCTGCACGCTCCCCGCCGAACCCATCGCCACCACCACAGTGACGGCACCCCATCCCACCGTCACCGCCCTGCTCCCCAACTCGGGACCGCCCGCCGGTGGGCAATCGGTCACCATCGAGGGCACACACCTCACACATCCGACATCCGTCACATTCGGCCCCATGCGTGAGGCCACGACAGTGAAGGTCTCGACAACAGGCCACGTGCTCAGCGTGGTCACCCCGCCGTGGACAGGCTCTGTGACAGGGGGCACGGTGAACGTCTCGGTCACCACCTCGCTCGGCACCTCGCCTTCCAGCGCCGCCTCCCAGTTCACCTACACCAACGCCCCGGTGGTCACGGGGCTCACCCCGTCCTCGGGCCCCGAGTCAGGCGGGACAACGGTCACCGTCACCGGCCTCCAGTTCACCGGCACCACCTCGGTCGACTTCGGCACCGTGCCGGCCACCAGCTTCACCGTGACATCGGCCACCTCCATCACCGCCGTCGACCCACCGGGCACCGGCACGGTGAACGTCTCGCTGACGAGCCCCAAGGGCACCTCGGTGGCCGGCGTGCTCAGTCAGTTCACCTACGCCACCCCGGGCTACTGGACCGTGGCCAGCGACGGCGGCATCTTCAGCTTCGGCGGCGCCCCCTTCTACGGCTCGATGGGCGGCAAACCGCTCAACGCCCCCATCGTCGGCATGGCCGCCACGCCCACAGGGGGCGGCTACTGGGAGGTGGCCAGCGACGGCGGCATCTTCGCCTTCGGCTCGGCCCAGTTCTCCGGCTCGATGGGCGGCACGCACCTGAACGCCCCGATCGTGGGCATGGCCGCCACCCCGACAGGTGGTGGGTACTGGGAGGTGGCCGCCGACGGGGGCGTCTTCAGCTTCGGCTCGGCCCAGTTCTCCGGCTCGATGGGCGGGACGCACCTGAACGCACCCATCGTGGGCATGGCCGCCACCCCGACAGGTGGTGGGTACTACGAGGTGGCCGCAGACGGCGGCATCTTCTCCTTCGGTGACGCCTCGTTCTCCGGCTCGATGGGTGGCAAGGCGCTCAACCAGCCGATCGTGGGCATGGCCGCGACGCCGACAGACGGCGGCACTGGGTCCTCTGGCGCTGCCTCCGGCGGTTACTACGAAGTAGCGAGCGACGGGGGGATCTTCTGCTTCGGCAACGCCCAGTTCGTAGGATCGATGGGCGGCAAGCCCCTCAACGCCCCGATGGTGGGCATGGCCACGGCCTGAGGGCACTCCCAACATCGCGAGCCGGCTACAGCGCACCCGTGTCCTGTGGTGCCTCGCCGGTTGGCGTGGCGCTGGCCCCCCGATTGCTAACCCCCTCGGGGGGCCAGCGCCGGTTCGAGTAACGGGGGGCGATCCCCGAGAAGAAGGGCGGGTAGCAGGTGGGACCGCGGCGGAGCGGGTCCGGTGCACCACGACGGGCGCGCACGACGGCGGTGCCGGTGGACAAGGGCTCCCTGGCGCGCCCGCCCACCCGCCAGAGCCGCCGCCAGCACATGGCCAGGGTCTTTTTCTCCATGGCCGGGGTCTCGGGCTGCTACGGGGTGGCCATTGCCGACCTGTGCCGCAGGGTGGGGGTCTCCAACCGGGCCTTCTACCAGACATTCTCGGGCAAAGAGGAGTGCTTCGTCCTCGGCTTCGACCTGGTGGCCACCCCACTGCTCGACCGGGCCCAGGCAGTCTTCGAGGAGACCGAGGGCTCCTGGGAAGCGCGCCTGGGGGCCGGGCTGAAGGAGATCATGACGGCGCTGGCCGCTGATCCACCGGCAGCCCGTTCGTGTGCCCTGGAGGTGCTGGGGGCCGGTCCCGAGGCCCTCGAGCACCTCCGGGCCGTCATCGTGCGCACCCAGACCGTGTTCGGCTGCACACAGCGCGGCATCGTCCCCCCCGCCCTCGGTGGTGATCCGCTCTGCTCGATGCTGGTGGGCGCCATCCTCGGCCCCATGCAGGGCTACCTGCGGGCCGACAAGGCCGACCGGCTGCCTGAGCTGGTGCCGGGGTTCGTCTCGCTGCTCGGGGCGTTGGGTGGGGGGTGAGGGGAGGTCGCCTACGGTGAGGCGGTGATCGTAGGCTCTTCCCTGGGTATCGAGGTGGGCGGGCGGACGCTGCTCGGCGACGCCTCCTTCGTGGTGGGCCCGGGCGAGAAGGTCGGCCTGGTGGGCCGCAACGGTGCCGGCAAGTCGTCGCTGGTCTCGGTGGTGGTGGGGGAGCCGTCCCCGCAGGTGCGGGCCACCGGCGACCTCCGGGTCGACGGCAGCCTCGGCTATCTGCCCCAGGTGCCGGTCCCGCGGGGGCTGGGCCTGGAGCCGAGCGCCTTCTCCCACGTGCTGTCGGCCCGGGGGCTGGACGTGCTCGATGACGACCTGGACCAGGCCCGGCGTCAGATGGCCAAGGATCCCACCGAGGGCAACGTCCAGCGCTTCGCCGACCTGGAGGAGGAGTACCGGGGGCGCGGCGGCTACGAGGCGGAGTCGGTGATGGCCCGCCTGGCCGCCGGGCTGGGGCTCCGCGAGGACCTCCTGCTGGCCGACGTCGACCGGCTCTCCGGGGGCCAGCGCCGCCGGGTCGACCTGGTGCGCGTGCTGTTCCAGGCGCCCGACGTGCTGGTGCTGGACGAGCCCACGAACCACCTCGACCTGGCGGCCAAGCGCTGGCTGATGGACGAGCTCCGGGCGTTCGGTGGCAGCCTGCTGGTGATCAGCCACGATCTCGACCTGCTCGACCGGTCGATCGACAAGGTGCTGCACCTGGCCGGCGGCCGGCTCCAGGAGTACAAGGGCACGTACTCCAGCTACCGGGTCCAGGTAGCCGCCGACCAGGAGCGACGGGAGCGGGCCGCGGTGCAGGAGGGCCGGGAGATCGCCCGCCTGGCCACCCTGGCCGACGCCATGCGGGGTAGCACCAACCGCCGGGCCCGCATCGCCAAGTCGTTGGACAAGCGGGTCGAGCGCCTCGAGGGCCGGCGCACCGAGGTGCTGGCCCGGGAGCGGGCCACCGTGTTCCGCCTCCCTACCCCCCGCCGCTCGGGCGCCGTGCCGCTCGAGGTGCGGGAGGTGGCCGTGCGCTATGGGGCGCGGCGGGTGCTGGGCTCGGTGACCTTCCACGCCGGCCGGGGGGACCGGATCGTGGTGATCGGCCGCAACGGCGCCGGCAAGTCGAGCCTGCTCCGGTGCCTGGCCGGGGTGCAGGCGCCGTCGGCCGGCCAAGTGTCGCCGGGGGTGCACGTGACCGTCGGCTACTTCGCCCAGGAGCACGAGCAGGTCGACCACGACGCCACCGCCCTGGACAACGTGGACGACTCGGTGCTCCGCACCGTGGCCGAGCGGCGGGCCCTGCTCGGGTCGTTCGGGTTGCCGGGAGAGGCCGCCGACCGGCTGGCCGGTGCCCTCTCCGGTGGGGAGCGGGCCAAGCTGGGGCTGGCCATGCTGGCTGCCGGCCACGCCAACCTGCTGGTCCTGGACGAGCCGACGAACAACCTCGACCCGCCGTCGGTGGCGGCGGTGGGGCGGATGCTGGCCCGCTGGCCGGGCACCCTGGTGGTGGTCAGCCACGAGCGGGCGTTCGTGGAGGCGCTGGAGCCCACCCATGCCCTCCAGCTCCCGAGCGAGCGCTACGACCTGTGGCGCGAGGAGTACCTGGAGGACGTGGCTCAGCGGTAGTCCCGCCTGGGCGCCCCAACCCAGGCGGTAGGTGCGGTAGACATGGCGTCCGTGGGCACGCTGGCGTTGGTCGGGGGAGACGAGTGGACCGACGGCTGCGACTTCGACGCGGGGCTGCTGGCGGCGTCCGGCGGATCCGACGTGCTGGTGCTGCCCACCGCCGCCGCCTTCGAACGGCCCGAGCACCGGGTGGCGGCGGCGGCGGAGTGGTTCGCCGGGCTGGGGGCCGCCGTCGAGGGGCTGATGGTCCTCACCCGGGACGACGCCCAGGACGAGGGCGCGGCCGAGGTGGTGCGGCGTGCCCGGTTCGTCTACCTGAGCGGGGGGTCGGCCCTCCATCTCCGGTCGGTGCTGAAGGGCTCGAGGGTGTTCGAGGCGCTCCGGGAGGCCTGGCAGGGCGGGGCGGTGGTGGCCGGCTCGTCCGGCGGTGGGATGGTGCTGACCGACCCGATGGTGGATCCCCGCGGCGGTGCCCTGACGGTGGGCCTGGGCCTGGTCAGCGGGTTGGCCGTGGTGCCCCACTTCGGCGACGTCCACCAGGACGCCCACGGCGAGAAGCTGCACCGCACGGTGGCCCTGGCCCCCGAGGGCCTGCCGGTGGTGGGCGTGCCCGCCCGGTCGGCGCTGGTACGGGAGCCGTCCGGGACCTGGCACAGCTCGGGGCCGGTCACCGTCTTCGTGGACGGTGCCGCCGTCGACCTCAGTGCTCTTCGATCATGACCGACTCGATCACCACCTGCTCCGTCGGCGTGCCCGACCGGGTGCCGACGGCGTCGATGGCCGCCACCACCTCGCCGCCGGACACCACGGCGCCGAAGAGCGAGTAGTTCGGGGGCAGGGCGGCGCCGTCGGGGCCGCTGATGACGAAGAACTGGCTCCCGTTCGTGTCCGGTCCGGCGTTGGCCATGGCCAACGACCCGATCCGGTAGCGGCCCGCCTTCGGCAGCTCGTCGGCGAACCGGTAGCCGGGGCCGCCGCGGCCGGTGCCCTCGGGGTCGCCGCCCTGCAACACGAACCCGGGGATGACCCGGTGGAACACGATGCCGTCGTAGTAGTGGAAGCGCGACAGGTACACGAAGTTGTTGACCGTGCGGGGGGCGGCCAGGGGGTCCAGCTCGATCACCATGGTCCCCTTGGAGGTGGTCATGGTGGCGGTGTAGCGCCGGGCCGGGTCGATGACCATGGGGGGCTCGGCGTCGAAGCGCCGGCGTTGCGGGCTCGAGCCGTCGGGAGCGGGGATGTCGGTCACGAGCTGGAGATCGTAACGGAGAGCATCCGCTGGGTGACGGTCGGGGTGCCGCCGCTGGTGCCCTCGGTGTTGATCTTCTCCACCACTGTCATCCCCTGGCTCACCGTGCCGAAGAGCGAGTAGGCGTCGCCTTGTGAGAGGTCGCTGTTCAACGTTGTGGCCCCGCCGGGCACCACCAGGAAGAACTGGCTGCCGTCGGAGTCCGATCCCCCGGAGTTGGCCATGGCCACGTCGCTGGTGGCGTAGGCCTTCGGGACGTTCTCGTTGGCGAAGTGGTAGCCGGGGCCGCCGCTCCCGGTGCCGGTGGGGTCGCCGGTCTGGTCCATGAAGCCGGGGATGACCCGGTGGAAGACCACGCACTTGTAGAAGCCGTGGTCGGCCAGGAACACGAAGCTGTTCACCGTCTTCGGGGCTGTCTTGGCCAGCAGTGTGATCACGAAGGTCCCGGCCGTGGTCTTGACCGTGGCCTTGTAGGTCTTCGACGGGTCGATGGTCATCTTCGGGGGCGACGTCCAGGACAGGGTGTTGACCCTGGTGCTGGGGGAGGCCGGGCAGCCGGCGGCCTTCGCCGCGGCGTTGGCCGACTTCTGCGCCGCCGCGTCCTGGGCGTTGGCGGTGGTGGTCGTGGTGCTGCTGCTGGTCGTGGTCGTCGTGGTGCTCTTCGGCGGCGTCGTCGAGTGGCGGCTGACCAGGAGCACCGACCCGACCACCACCGCGGCCAGGACCACCACGATGGCCGAGTTCCGCAACCGGGCCCGCCGGCGGGCGACCTTGGCCTCGGCCTGTCGCCTCGCCTCCCGGCCCGCTCGCTGCCGGGCTCGCTTCTCGCTGGGCATGGCCCGACACCCTACCCGCACCAGTTGCCCCCATGGCTGCGGCGCCCGTAGCGTCACCGCCGTGCCCCTGGTCGTGCAGAAGTTCGGTGGGACCTCGGTCGGCGACGCCGACCGCATCCGCGCCGTGGCCGACCACGTGGCCCGCACCCGCCGGGCGGGCGACGACGTGGTGGCGGTGGTGAGCGCCATGGGCCGGACCACCGACGACCTGATCCGGTTGGCCGGCGAGGTCAGCTCGGATCCGCCGCCCCGAGAGTACGACATGCTGGTCAGCTCGGGCGAGCGGATCTCGATGGCCCTGCTCTGCATGGCCCTGTCCGACCTGGGCGTGCCGGCCGCCTCCTTCACCGGCAGCCAGGCCGGGATCGTGACCGACACCGACCACACCCGGGCCAAGATCCTGGAGGTCCGGGCCGACCGCCTCCGGGAGGCCCTGGCCGGCGGGGTGGTCCCGGTGGTGGCCGGGTTCCAGGGCGTCTCCACCGGCCACGACGTGACCACCCTCGGCCGCGGCGGGTCCGACACCACGGCGGTAGCCCTGGCCGCCGTGCTGGCCGCCGACCGTTGCGAGATCTACACCGACGTGACCGGGGTGTTCAGCGCCGATCCCCGGGTGGTGCCCGACGCCCGCCGGCTGGAGGAGGTCAGCTTCGAGGAGATGCTGGAGATCGCCGCCACCGGCGGGCGGGTGCTCCAGCTCCGGTCGGTCGAGTTCGCCCGGAACCACCACGTGCCCCTGCACGTCCGTTCCAGCTTCACCTGGGAGCCGGGCACCCGGGTCGTAGAGGAGGAGGTCGCCATGGAGCAGGCTGTCGTCACCGCCGTCACCCACGACACGTCGGAGGCCAAGATCACCGTCGCCGGGGTGCCGGACCGGCCGGGGGTGGCGGCCCGGCTCTTCCGGAGCCTGGCCGACCGCTCGGTCAACGTCGACATGATCGTGCAGAACACGTCGCTCGACGGCACCACCGACATCTCGTTCACCGTGCCGAAGGTGGACCTGGCGGTGGCGGTGGAGGTGGCCGGGTCGGTCGGCCGGGAGCTGGGGTCGACCGGGGTGAGCTCCGACGACGGCGTGGCCCGGGTGTCCCTGGTGGGGGCCGGGATGAAGACGCACCCGGGGGTCACCGCCACCACCTTCGAGACGCTGGCCGCCGAGGGCATCAACATCGACATGATCTCCACCTCGACCATCCGTATCTCCTGCATCGTGCGGACGGAGGTGGTCGAGCAGGCGGTGCGGGTCCTCCACCGGGCGTTCGACCTGGCGGGGTGAGTACCCGCCAGGGGCCCCCAACCCCTGGCTCCTCCGGAGCACGGGGCCCCTGCCCCGTGACCGGCCGTTAGGCTTCTGCCGTGCGGATCGGGGTGTTCGGGGCCACCGGCCAGGTGGGACGGGTGCTGCGCTCGGTGCTGGCCGAGCGCGCCTTCCCCGCCGACGACGTGCGCTTCTTCGCCTCGTCCCGCTCCGCCGGGACCCGTCTCCCCTGGGCCGGCGGCGAGGTGGTGGTGGAGGACGCCGACACCGCTGACCTCTCCGGCCTGGACATCGCCCTCTGCTCCACCGGGGCCACCGCCTCCCGCCGACTGGCCCCCCGCATCGCCGGTGCCGGCGCGGTGGTGGTCGACAACACCTCGGCCTGGCGGATGGATCCCGACGTCCCGCTGGTGGTGCCCGAGGTCAACGCCGCCGCCCTGGCCGCCATCCCGAAGGGGATCGTGGCCAACCCGAACTGCACCACCATGGTGGCCATGCCGGTGCTGAAGGCCCTGCACGACGAGGCGGGCCTGGTTGCCATGGTGGTGGCCACCTACCAGGCGGTCTCCGGCGCCGGCCTGGCCGGGGTGACCGAGCTGGCCGAGCAGCTCGCCAAGTCGGTGGACCGGGCCCCCGAGCTCACCTTCGACGGGCAGGCGGTGGAGCTGCCGGCGCCGGAGACGTTCGCCGCCCCCATCGCCCACAACGTCGTCCCCCTGGCCGGCCGGGTGGTGGACGACGGGTCGCTGGAGACGGACGAGGAGCAGAAGTACCGCAACGAGAGCCGCAAGATCCTGGATCTGCCCGACCTGGCGGTCACCTGCACCTGCGTGCGGGTGCCGGTGTTCACCGGCCACTCGGCGGCCATCGTGGCCGAGTTCGAGCGCGATCTCTCCCCCGAGCGAGCGGTCGAGGTCCTGGCCGCGGCGCCGGGCGTGGTGGTGGCCGACCTGCCCACGCCGCTGCTGGCGGCCGGGCGCGACCCGTCCTACGTGGGCCGGGTGCGCCGGGCCGACCGCGGCCTGGCCCTCTTCGTGGTGGGCGACAACCTCCGCAAGGGCGCGGCGCTCAACGCCGTGCAGATCGCCGAGGCCCTGCTCGAGCGCGGGTTCTGAGTCGCCGCGGCGCCGTCCGCCGACGGGGGCCGCCGCGCCGGTCCCGGCGCGTGCCGTGCGGGCGCCCAGGCGGGAAGGCAGCACCCCGACGGCCGGCGTGGGGATGGGACCCCACGCAGCGGAGGAGCCTGGGTTGGGGCGCCCAGGCGGGAAGGCAGCTCAGTCGGCCCCGGATGTCCCCGGTTCCGGCCCGCCACCGACCAGGGCCGCCATGCGCCGGGCCAGGTTCACCGCATGGTCCCCGAACCGCTCGTAGAAGCGGGCCACCATGGCCAGCTCGATGGCCACCGGCAGGGACATGGTGCCGGCCACCAGCTCGGCGGTGAGCGTGACGTGGAGGTCGTCCAGCTCGTCGTCGAGGTCGTCCACCACGTGGGCCCCGGCGGCCGACCGCTCGGCGAAGGCGTCGGCGGTGCTGCTCCAGATGGTGGCCGCCACCTCGCCCATCCGCTCGACCAACCCCCGGCTGCGGGCCGACATCTCGGCGCCGAGCCCCCGAGCCGCCCGGCGGGCGATGTGCTCGGCCAGGTCGCCGTTGCGGTCGAGGTCGGGCAGCATGCGCAGCACGGCCACCAGCTCCCGGCGCTCGCCGGGCGAGGTCTCGCCCTCCACGAGCTGCTGCTGGACCAGGGCACCGATCTGCCCGATCAACGTGTCGACCAGCTCGTCCCGCTGCACCAGCTGCTTGGCCCCCTCCCGGTCGCCGGCCAGCAGGGCGTGGGTGGCGCCGGCGATGGCCTCGCCCACCAGGGCGAACACCTGCACGAAGAGGCGGTCGACCTCGGCCAGGGTCGAGGCGGCGGCCCCGCCCCCC
>JASHWO010000254.1 GCA_030044045.1 Acidimicrobiales bacterium | reverse complement strand
CGGGTCCCTGCTCATCTTCAGCCTGCTCATCGGCCCGCCGGCCGCCGCCCGGTCGTTCACCAACCGCCCCCTGGCGGCCATGGGCCTGTCCGTGCTGGTGGCGCTGGTCACCGTGTGGGCCGCTATCGCCGCCTCCTACGAGACGAACCTGCCCATCGGCTTCTTCGTCGGCGCCATCAGCGCCTTCGCCTACACCGTCGGGCGAGCGTGGACCACCTGGCAGCAGAAGGGGATGCACGCCACCTCGCGCCCCCGGCGGTGACGCGCCGGGGGATGGAGGTACCCGCCCGACGCGCCGGCCAGGCGTACGGGCCGCTGGCAGCATGCTCAGGGAAGCCCGCCGTCGACCCGGATGGTGGCGGCCGTGGTGTAGCTGGACGCGTCGCTGGCCAGGTACAGGACCGTGCCCACGATCTCCTCCGGCTCCCCGAGCCGGGACAGCGCCGAGCGGGTGGGGGTGCCGCGTGCCGGGGCCCAGGAGGCCGAGGCGTCGGTGTGGAAGGGGCCGGCCATGACGGTGTTGACCCGGACCGCCGGCCCCAGGGCCTTGGCGAACCCCTCGGTGAGCGCGTTGAGCCCGGCCTTGGCCGCGGCGTAAGGAAGGATGGAAGGGATCGGCCGGATGGACCCGGTGCTGCTCACCATCACCACCGACCCGCCCCCGCCGGCCACCATGCGAGCCCCCACCAGCGCGGTCAGCCGGAACGGCCCCTTGAGGTTGACCCCCACCACCTTGTCCCACAGCTCCTCGGTGACGTCCTCCAGCCGGTCGTAGACCGGGGACATCCCGGCGTTGTTCACGAGCACGTCCACCCGGCCGAACCGCTCGTAGGCGGCGTCCACCAGGCCGTCGATCTCGGCCCAGCGCCCGACGTGGCAGGCCCGGGGCAGCACCTGGCGCCCGGTGGCCGCCGTCACTTCGGCGGCGACCGCCTGGCAGGCCTCCAGGCGGCGGCTGGCCACCACCACGTCGGCCCCGGCGGCGGCCAGGCCCAGCACCATGGCCCGGCCCAGGCCGCGGCTGCCCCCGGTGACCAGCGCCACCTTGCCGGTGAGGTCGAAACGCGGCCCGTCCACAGGGTCGATCTTTCCACTCCGGCGCGGCCGGCCGGGGCTTGCGCCGGGGCGGATAGTTGGGGAGCCTGGTGCCGCCCGCCCGGGTGACCGGCGCCGGCGGGCACGAGCATCGGCACGAGAGGAAGCGCCCCATGATCCCCGACCAGGTCCGAGCCTTCGTGGCCGAGCGGGACGGCGGCACCGTCACCTGCGGCGTACGGTGGCTCCCCACGGCCGACCTCGGCGAGGGTGACGTCACCGTGCAGGTCTCGTGGTCGGGGGTCAACTACAAGGACGGGCTGGCCACCCGGGCCGGCGGCAAGGTGGCCCGGCTGTCGCCGCTGGTGCCCGGGGTGGACCTGGCCGGGACGGTGGTCGACCCCGGGGGGTCGGGCCTGGCTCCGGGCACGCCGGTGGTGGTCCACGGGCACGACCTCGGCGTGGCCCACCACGGCGGGTTCGCCGAGTACGCCCGGGTGCCGGCGGACTGGGTGGTGCCCCTGCCCGACGGCCTCACCGAGCGCCAGGCCATGACCTACGGCACCGCCGGGTTCACCGCCGCCCAGAGCGTGCACCTCCTGGAGGCCCGGGGCGGGCTGCGGCCCGGCGACGGGCCGGTGCTGGTCACCGGGGCCAGCGGCGGGGTGGGGAGCGTGGCCGTGGGCATCCTGGCCGCCCGCGGCTACGAGGTGGCCGCCTCCACCGGCAAGCCGGCCACCGCGGGCTGGCTGCGGGACCTCGGCGCCGCCGGGGTGCTGGACCGGGCCGAGGCCCAGCCGTCGGGCAAGCCGCTGGAGCGGGAGCGCTGGGCCGCCGCGGTGGACTGCGTGGGCGGGGCCACGCTGGCCTACGTGCTCGCCACCCTGCGCCACGGTGGCTCGGTGGCGGCCAGCGGCAACACCGGCGGCCCCGATCTGGCCACGACCGTGTTCCCCTTCATCCTTCGGGGGGTGTCGCTCCTGGGGGTGGACTCGGTGCAGTGCCCCCGGGACCTTCGGCTGGCGCTGTGGCAGCGGATGGCCGACGACCTCCGCCCCCGCCACCTGGACGCCGTGGCCACGGCCGAGGTCGACCTCGAGGGCCTGCCCGCCGCCCTCGACCGGGTGTTGGCCGGCGGCAACCAGGGACGGACCCTGGTGCGCCCGCGCGGTTGAGCGCGCCACCGCGGGTCGCCGGGCTCCGGCGAGCCAACGCTCCTGGTCGGGGAAGCAGGGCGAACCGGCGGTCGGTCCGTCGTCCTCACCCGGAGATCCGGCGGAGCGCGGCCCGGAGGAGCCGGTTCTCGTTGCCCCGTGCCGTCACGACCTGCGCCGGCAGGATGCTGGCCGCGGCCAGCGCCTCCCGGGAGAGCAGGTTGAGCCCCCGGCCGGGGCCGTCGATCTGGGTGGCCATCACGGGCGCCACCACGCGCCAGTCGAGGATCTGTACCGCGTCCGGCAACTCCAGCACCGAGCGCAGGGCCCGTTCCCGTCGGGGAGCCGGGAGCGAGCGCAGGGGCCCCGGCAGCGCGCCGCCCGTTCCTCGTACGACGGCCTGGCAGAGCCGCAGGTACCAGTGCCCGGTGGTGAACACCTCGTCATCGGGCCAGGATTGGTCCCCGCGTAGCAGCGCCGAGAGGGTCTGGTCGTCGACGAGGAGGGTCAGGCCTTCGTCCTGCCGCTACTGGTCGGCGAGCTCCGGATCGCCGAAGCCGTGGCGTGCCGCCTCCCAGTCCGCGGCGGCCAGGAGCTCCCGGCGGAGCTCCTGCATCCCGCCGGGCACGAGCAACACGGCATCACCGACGTCGATCCAGCCGAGCATCCCTCCGCCGTCGAGACCCCAGCGGCGGCGAGCTTGGGCGGGCAGGGCCATCTGACCCCGCTCGCTCACCTTCACTTCTCCGGTCTGCGCCACCCACCCTCACAATGCAGAACTTCCAGTTGCATTGTAGAAGAGGAGGGCAGCGGCGGCAAGCCGAGCAGCGACTGCCGGCCAACGTCCCGACGGCGCTCGATGGCGTCCGCGGACATGGTGGACGGTGCCGATCGTCTACCATCGGCCCTCCGCCACCAGTGCCGCGGCGCGGTCCGGCACGGCCGCATGCGGGTGTGCTCGCCGACCCGCACGTGCCGCGGTGGCAGGCCACCAGACGGGCAGCGGCCAGAGGAGGAGAGGAGCGAGGAGATGCCTGACTACCAGTTCGTGAGCTACGAGGTGCTGGAGGAGGGGCGGGTGGTGCGCATCCTGCTGAACCGGCCGGACACCCGAAACGCCCAGAACCGGGGGATGCTGGTCGAGCTGGACGACGCCTTCCGCCGGGCCGAGCAGGACGACACGGTTCGGGTGGTCATCCTCGGCGGGGTGGGCCCCCTCTTCTCCTCCGGGCACGACATGGGCTCCGCCCAGGCCCGGGAGGAGTTCGCCACCCATCCCACCTACAAGACGGACGGGGGCACCCGGACGGGCACCGAGTCGATGATGCTCCAAGAGTGGCACTACTACTTCCAGAACACCCTGCGCTGGCGGAACCTCCGCAAGATCACCGTGGCCCAGGTGCAGGGCACGGTCTACGCCGCCGGCCTGATGCTCATGTGGGCCTGCGACCTGATCGTGGCCGCCGACAACGTCTCCTTCGCCGACGTGGTGGGGACCCGCCTCGGGATGTGCGGCATCGAGTACTTCGGCCATCCGTGGGAGTTCGGTCCCCGCAAGGCCAAGGAGCTCCTCCTCACCGGCGACGCCATCGACGTCCACGAGGCCCACCGGCTGGGCATGGTGAGCAAGGTGTTCCCGGTCGACCAGATCGAGGACCGGACGCTGGCCTTCGCCCGGCGCATCGCCGCGCTGCCCACCATGACGGCGCTGCTCATCAAGGAGTCGGTCAACCAGACGGTCGACAACATGGGCTTCTACAACTCGCTCCAGGCCTGCTTCACCTTGCACGAGCTCAACCACTCGCACTGGGCCGGGATCCACGACAACAAGTACCCGGTGGCCCTGCCCGACGACGGCGTGGCCGACTGGCGCAACCCTCCTCCCGTCCGTCTCGCCGTGCCCGACGCGGTGGAGGGCCCCGTCTCGGGGCGCTGAGCGCCGGCCGTGGACCTGAACCTCTCCGAGCAGCAGCAGCAGCTGGTCGACGCCTTCGCCGCCCTCTACGCCAAGGAGTCCACCGGCGAGCGGGTGCGGGCGGCCGAGGTGGCCGAGCCCGCCGGGTTCGACCCCGAGCTCTGGGCCCGGGTGGCCGAGATCGGGGTGCTGGAGATGGCGGTGGACGAGCGGGCCGGCGGCTGGGGCGCCTCCCTGCTCGACCTGGCCCTGGTGGCCGAGCAGCACGGCCGCCACCTGGGGTCGGTGCCGCTGGTGGAGACCCAGGTGGCCGCCCGCCTGCTGGCCCGGGCCGGGGGCGAGGCGGCCGAGGCCCTACTCCGCCGGGCGCTGGCCGGCGAGCTGCTGGTCACCCTGGCCCTGCACGGTCCGGCCGGGGGCGAGCTACGCCTGGTGCCGGCCGGGGCCGTGGCCGACCGGGTGCTCTACCTCGACGGCGCCGGCGGGGGACGCCTGTGGTCGGTGGACCCGTCGGCCGCCCGCACCGCGGTGGCCAACCTGGGCTCGCTGCCGGTGGCCGACATCGTCGTCGGGGAGGCAGCCGCCGGGGAGGTAGGGGCCGGCGACCGGGCGCTGCTGGCCGAAGGGTCGGCGGCCGTTGCCGCCCACGCCGCCGCCGTGGACGAGTGGCTGGCCCTCACCGCCGCCGCCTGCACCGGCCTGGGCCGGCGGGCCCTGGAGATCGGCGTCGACTACGTCAAGGAGCGCCACGCCTTCGGGGTGCCGATCGGGTCGTTCCAGGCGGTGGCCCACGGGCTGGCCGACGCCGTCACCGCCCTGGACGGGAGCGAGCTGCTCTCCCGGGAGGCGGCCTGGGCCGCCGGCGAGCAGCCGGGCCGGGCCCGGGAGCTGGCCGCCCTGGCCTTCGGCTTCGCCGCCGAGGCGGCCCGGGGGGCCAGTTACCGCAGCCTGCATTACCACGGCGGCTACGGGTTCATGCTGGAGTACGACATCCAGCTCTACTTCCGCCGGGCCAAGGCCTGGCCGGCGCCGTACGGCGAGCCGGCTGCCGCCTACGCCCGGGCCGAGGCGGCGCGGCTCGGGATGGGCCGGCTCGGGATGGCCGAGACCGCCGGGACGGAGGGGTGACCATGGACTTCCGCCTGGGCGACCGCAGCGACGCCTTCCGGGCCGAGGTGCGCCAGTTCCTGGACGAGGCCTTCACCGACGAGGTCCGGGAGCGGATGCACCGTACCGGGGTCCACCACGACTGGGACTTCCACCGGGCGCTGGTCGAGCGGGGCTGGCTGGCCCCCGGCTGGCCGGTGGCGCTGGGTGGCCAGGGGCGGGATCCGATGGAGATGCTGGCCCTGTCCGAGGAGCTGCAGCGGGCGGGCGCCCCCACCTACGGCATGGGCACCACCCTCATGGTGGCCAACGTCCTCCGCCACCTGGGCACCGAGGAGCAGCAGCGCCGCTTCCTGCCGCCGGCCCTGCGGGGCGAGATCATCATCGTGCTCGGCTTCAGCGAGCCCGAGGCCGGCTCCGACGTGGCCGCTGCCCAGACCCGGGCCGTGCGTGACGGCGACCAGTGGGTCATCGACGGCCAGAAGATGTTCACCACCAACGCCCAGGAGGCGGACTACGCCTTCATGCTGACCCGCACCAACCCGGACGTGCCGAAGCACAAGGGGCTCACCACCTTCCTGGTGCCGCTGCGCCAGCCGGGGGTGGAGATCCGCCCGGTGCACACCCTGTCGGGCGAGCGGACCAACCTGACCTTCTATGCCGACGTGCGGGTCGACGACGGCCTGCGGATCGGCGAGGTCGACGGCGGCTGGGACGTGATGACGGTGGGCCTCACCTTCGAGCGGGCCGGGGCCCAGGGCGGCGAGTCGATCCGGATGCTGGAGGCCATGGAGCAGTGGGCCACGGCGCCGGCGGTGGCCGGTGGGCCAACCCCGGCCGACGACCCGGCGGTGCGGGCCCGGCTGGGCCGGGCGGCGGCCGAGAACGAGGTGAGCACCCTGCTGGCCCGGCGAACCGCCTGGGTGCACGTGGCCGGCCGGCTGCCGGGTGTGGAGGGCTCCATGGGCAAGCTCTTCGCCTCCGAGGCCCTGACCCGCCAGTCGGCCGACTTCGTGGACCTGCTGGGGCCGGACGGCATCCGCAGCCAGGGCGATCCGACGGCGCCGGCCGGGGGGGCCGCCGACTACGCCTTCCGCTTCGCCCTGGGCACCACCACCTACGGCGGCACCAGCGAGGTGCAGCGCAACGTCATCGCCCAGCGCGGCCTCGGCCTGCCCCGCCCTCGCTGACTGCCGCCGCCCCGGAGGCCCGCCTACCGCCGGGCCGGCCGGGGGAGCCCCAGCACCCGCTCGCCGATCACGTTGCGCTGGATCTCGTTGGTGCCGCCGAAGATCGACGAGGCCTGGTAGTACAGCCACGAGCGTTGCCACAGCCCGTCCCCCGGGTTCCCCTCGGCGCCCTTCCACAACGGCGAGGCGTCGCCCACCACGGCCATGGCCGTCTCGTGGAACCGCTTGGACATCTCGCTCCAGAACAGCTTGAGGGCGCTGCCCTCCGGGCCCGGCTCCTCCCCCCGAGACAGCTTGCTCACGCTGCGCAGGTTGTGCAGCTGGAAGAGCCGGATCTCGACGTAGGCCTGGGCCAGGGCGCCCCGCAGGCGGCGGTCGTCGAAGGCCCCGTTGGCCTGGGCCAGGCGCAGGAGCTCCTCCAGGAGCTGCATGTGGATGACGAGCTGCCGCGGGCTGGTGCCGCGCTCGTGGGAGAGGGTCGAGTTGGCTACCCGCCAGCCCTCGTGCTCCGGCCCCACGAGCTGGTCGTCGGGGACGAACACGTCGTCCAGGAACACCTCGTTGAACTCTGACTCGCCGGTGAGCTGCACCAGGGGACGCACCTCCACCCCCGGGGCGTGCATGTCGACCACCAGGTAGGAGATGCCCCGGTGCTTGGGAGCGTCCGGGTCGGTCCGGGCCAGGCAGATGCCCCAGTCGGTGAACTGGGCGTAGGAGGTCCAGACCTTCTGCCCGCTCACCCGCCAGCCGCCCTCGACCCGGGCGGCCCGGGTCGACAGGCCGGCCAGGTCGCTCCCGGCGCCGGGCTCGCTGAAGAGCTGGCACCACAGATCCTCAGCCCGGCGCATGCGGTCCAGCCAGCGGGCCTTCTGCTCGGCCGTGCCGTGGGCCAGCAGGGTGGGGGCGGCCATGTTTAGCCCGATGCGCCCGACCATCTCCGGGGCCCGGGCCCGGGCCAGCTCCTCCTGGAGGATGAAGTGCTCGGCCGGGCTGGCCCCGCGGCCCCCGTACTCGACGGGCCAGGCCACCCCCACCCACCCTCCCTCGGCCAGCGATGCCTGCCAGGAGCGGAGGAAGGCCACCTCCTCGGTCAGGTCGTCGAAGCGGGGCGGAAGGCCCTGGCCGTACTCCCAGGGCAGGTGCTCGACCAGCCAGGCCCGCACCTCGGCCCGGAACGCCGCCTGTTCGGGGGTGGGGGTGAGGTCCACGGCCTCAGCCTGCCATACCCACCCCACCCCTCCCAGGCGGGGTGGGTGACAGAATGCCGGCCATGGATTTCGAGCTCTCCGAGGACCAGCTCGCCCTGCAGGAGGTGGCGCGCGGCCTCCTGGACGACCGGGCCGACCACGACCACGTGCGGGCCCACCTGGCCTCCGGCCAGCCCTACGACGCCGAGCTGTGGCGGCACATGGCCGAGCAGGGGTGGCTCGGGGTGGCCCTGCCCGAAGCCCAGGGCGGCATCGGGATGGGCTGGATCGAGGCGGCGGTGCTGCTGGAAGAGGTGGGGCGGCACACGGCGCCGGTGCCGTTCCTGCCCAGCCTCCTGGCCGCCAGCCTCCTGGCCGAGGCCGACGAGCCGCCGGCCGGCCTGCTGGCCGACCTGGCCGGAGGCGAGCGGATCGGCTGCGTGGCCTGGAGCCGCTCGCCCGGGGCGGTGACGGCTGCCCCGTCCGGCGCCGGTGGGGGAGGCGCTACCCCGTCAGGCGGCGGCTGGGCCCTGACGGGCCGGGCCGGGCCGGTGGAGGGGGCGGCGGTGGCCGACGTGGCCGTGGTGGCTGCCGGCGACGGCCTGTACTCGGTGGACCTGGCTGCCACCGGCCGGCCCCCGGCCGAGCCGGCCATGGACGGGACCCGGGTGCTCTCCTGGCTGGTGCTCGACGGCACCCCGGCCACCCGCCTGGGCGGGGCGGACCTGCTGGGGCGGATGCTGGATCTCGGGGCACTGGGCACCTCGGCCGAGATGCTGGGCGGGGCCGGCCGGGTGCTGGAGATGGCCGCCCAGTACGCCAAGGACCGGGTGCAGTTCGGCCAGCCCATCGGCAGCTTCCAGGCGGTGAAGCACCGCTGCGCCGACATGGTGGTCGACGTGGAGGGGATGCGGTCGAGCACCTGGTACGCGGCGTGGTCGGTGGCGGCCGGGGAGCCCGACGCCGCGGTGGCCGTGTCCACGGCCAAGGTGTGGGGGAGCGACGCCGCCCGCCGGGTGATGGCCTCCGGGCTGCAGGTGCACGGTGGCATCGGCTTCACCTGGGAGCACGACCTGCACCTCTACATGAAGCGCTCGCAGTTCGACTGGTCGAGCTACGGCGACGCCTCCTTCCACCGCCAGCGCCTGGGGGGCATGCTCCGGGAGCGGGTGGCCGCCGGCGCCGGCGTGTTCTAGCGCGCCACGCGCCGTACCGCTCGGCCTCAGCGGGTGAGGATGGTGGCGGCGGCGGTGCCGGGGGCCCCGTAGACCTGGGCGTAGCCGACGCGGGGGTTGCCCTGGACCTGGCGGTCGCCGGCCTGGCCGCGCAGCTGGAGCACGAGCTCGTGGACCTGGCGGAGGCCGGAGGCGCCGATCGGCTCGCCGTTGGCGATGAGGCCGCCGTCGGTGTTGACCGGCATCGGGCCCGTGATCT
>JASHWO010000253.1 GCA_030044045.1 Acidimicrobiales bacterium | reverse complement strand
GGCGGACGACCCGGCTGCGCCGCGGGGCAGTGTTCCCAAACCCGCCTGGGGCCCCACTGCGGCCCTTCTCGATGGCAGGCTCCTCCGGTGCACGGGGACCCCAACCCCGTGCCCGGCCGTCAGGCGATGAGCTCATCGTTGGCCCTCCCGATCACGATCGTGCCGCTGTCGGCCAGCTCCCGCACCGCCCGCACGATGGCCGCCTGCGAGGCCTCGATGCTGGAGAGCCGCTGGGGACCGGTGGACCCCATCTCCTCCGCCAGATCCTCGGCCGCCCGCTCGGACATGTTGCGCATGAACTTGTCGACCACGTCCGGCGTGGCCGTCTTCAGAGCCAGCGCCAGGTCCTTCAGCACCACCGTCCGCAGCGCCTGCTGCAGGGCGAGGTCGTCCAGCTGGACCACATCGTCGAAGACGAACATCTCGCCCCGGATCACCTCGGCCAGGTCGGGGTCGCTCGCCTCCAGGCTGGCCAGGATCTGCTTCTCAGCGGTCCGGTCCACGTTGTTCAGCACGGCGGCCACGGCCGACACCCCGCCCACCCCGGCCACCACCCCGCCGGACCGCATCAGGGCCGAGAGGCGCTTGGTCAGCTCGTCGGCGATCCGCTGCACGAGCGGTGCCGGGATCGACCCCATGGTGGCCATGCGGCGCACCACGTCCGCCCGCCGATCCTCGTCGATCCGGTCGAGGACCCGCGCCGCGTGCTCGTGGAAGATGTTGGCCAGCACCACGGCCACGGTCTGCGGGTGCTCGTCGGCGATGAACCCGGCGAGCTGCGCCGGCTCGATGCGGTTCAGGAAGCCCAGCGGCTGATCCTGGGCGGCCACCTCCAGCTCGCTCATGACCTCGGCCGCCCGGGCGCTCCCCAGCCGGTCGTGCAGCCAGCGCTGGGCCACGGCCATCCCACCCTGGCGCACGTAGAGGTAGGCGCTGGCCTCGGTGGTGAACTCCTCCACCACCGACTGCACGTCCTCAGCGGTGAGCGACGGCAGGCGGGCCACCTCGGCCATCAGCCGGACCACCTCGGCCTCGCTCATGGCCCGGAGGACCAGTTGCGCCCGCTCGTCGTCGAGCTGGGTCACGATCACCGCCGCCCGTTGCGGCCCGCTCAGCTTCACGACACCACGTCGGCCGGGGCGGCGCCGTTCCGCTGGAGCCAGCTCCGCAACACCGACGCCACCTCGGCCGGCTGCTCGTCGATGAAGTCCTCGACGGTCTGGACCGCCCGCTGCCGGGGGAGCTGCTGGGTCACCACTGCCGGGATCTCCCCGGTGGGTGGCTCGTCCAGGCCCACCGGCACGAACTGGCTGGACGGCAGGATGGCCGGGGCCAGCCCGTCGCCCGCCCGCCGGCGCCGGCGGGAGCTCAGCCAGACGAGGGCCAGCAGGGCCACCACCGCCAGCACGGCCACCCCGTCCCGGAGCTCCGAGCCCAGCTTGGCGCTCGACGCCGAGGCCGCCGCCGCCCTGGCCGCCGCGGCCGCCTGGGCGGAGGAGGCCGTGTTGAACTTGGCCACGGTCAGGCTGAGCACGTCGCCCCGCTTCGTCTGGAGGTCCACCGCGGCGGCCACCCCCTGGCGGATGGCGGCCAGGCTGGTCCCCTTCGGGACGGCCTTGGCGTTGACCAGCACGGCCACCGACTGGTTCGTCACCGCGCCGGGCGCCACTGTCACCGACTCGGACTCGGTGCTGGTCTCGCACGACTTTGTGGTGGTGGTCTCTGTGTAGGTGCCGTTGCCGCTGGTGGATCCCGCCGAGGTCACCGTGCCGGCCGACCCGCCCGCCGTCGGGCTGCCGCTCCCCGTGTACTTGGTGGTCGACTGCTTTGTGCTGGTGCAGAAGCCGGTGGGCGCGCCGCCGTTGGCCCCGGGGACCACCGACTCGGTGGTGGTCTTGGCCTTGTTCATTGTGAGGGTGGCGTCGACCTCCACGTCGAAGTTCCCGGCGCCGAAGATGGTGGCCAGGTAGGCCTCGGCCTTCGCCTCCTGCGCCGCGTCGTACGACGCGGCGCCGGTCGACCCGCTGCCTGTCACGCCCGGCCCGGCCAGCAGCGTCCCGCCGGAGTCGGCCACCGTGACGTCGGACGAATTCAGCCCGGGCACGCTGGAGGCCACCAGGTGCACGATGGCCGACACCTCGCCGTGCGACAGCGAGTGGCCCGGTGACATGGACACCAGCACCGAGGCCCCGGTGGGGTTGGTGTTCTGCAGGGCGAAGGTCTGGTCGGCGGGCATGGCCACGTCCACCTGCGAGCTGTTCACGCCGCCGATGGCGTCGATGGTCTGCTCCAGCTCGCCCTGGATGGCCTGGAGGTAGTCGGCCTGCTGGGTGAGCTGCGAGGTGGTGAGGCCCTCCTTGTCCAGCAGTGTCAGGCCCACCGTGCTCTGGGTGGGCAGCCCGGCCTCGGCCGTGGCCAGCCGTTCCTGGTCCACCTGGTTGGCCGGCACCAGGATGGTCGATCCCCCGTCGGACAGCTGGTAGGGGACCTTGTCGGAGCTGAGCATCTGGGTGATGGCCCCGGCGTCCTGCGCCGTCAGGTTCGTGTAGAGCGGCGAGTAGGTGGGCTTGCCCGACAGCAGCATGAAGATCACGCCGACGGCGGCCGCCCCCAGCACGGCGGCGAGGGTGACCGCCTTCTGGCCCGGGGTGAACCCCGAGGAGAAGCGGCGCACGCTCTCCTTCACCCGGTTGAACTCGTCGGCGGGGACCAGGGCCATGGGACGGTCAGGGCGCCATGCCGGCGATCGCCGTGTAGGCGGCGAGGCCCTTGTCGAGGAGCGAGGTCACGACCTGGGTGTCCAGCGAGGCCTCCGAGGCGGCGATCATGGTGTCGGTCAGGCTGCCCTGGCCGGCCGCGGCCTGGGCCTCGTCCACCGACGCCGTGTTCTGGGCCTGCTGGACCTCGTCGATGGCGTTGCCCAGCAGTGTGGCGAACCCGGTGCCGCCCGTCCCTGTGGGCCCGGCCGGCAGTG
>JASHWO010000252.1 GCA_030044045.1 Acidimicrobiales bacterium | reverse complement strand
GGGTGTGACACACATGATGGTGGGGTCCCTGGAACGGGGCGGGATCTGACTCGAAATGTGTGACTGGCTTCGTGCCTTGCTGCTGATCTGTCGATCCCGTCCTGGCCAGGGACGCGCACCAGCCGGTCGGACGGACGTGACCTGATAGGAGCCTTGAGCCAGCACCCTGTGTGTCCTGTCCGCCGTCCCGGCCGGTGGTGCCATCCCATCGGAAGACAGAAGGGCAGGTTCCAGCATGACAAACGAGGGACGGGCTGTCACCGGCGGAGTGGACACGCACAAAGACGTCCACGTCGCAGCGGTGATCGACGAGCGGGGCAAGGTCCTCGACACGGCCGGGTTCGAGACCACGGGAAATGGCTATCGCCAGCTCCTTGCCTGGATGCGGTCGTTCGGGGACGTCCAACGGGTCGGGGTAGAGGGAACGGGTGCCTATGGCGCCGGCCTGGCCCGCCACCTGCATGACGAGGGTGTCGAGGCGGTCGAGGTGAACCGCCCCAACCGCCAGATGCGCCGGCGCCGGGGCAAGTCCGACACCGTCGATGCCGAGGCCGCCGCCCGGGCGGCCCTGAACGGTGAGGCCACGGTCGTCCCGAAGAGCGGGGACCATCTGGTCGAGTCGATCCGGGTGTTGCGGGTGGCCTTCACGTCGGCTCGCAATTCTCGTACTCGGGTCGCCAACCAGATCCGTGACCTGGTGCTGACGGCCCCCACCCCCCTCAGGGGGGTGCTGGGCCCGCTCGGGACCACCCAGCGGGTCGAACGGTGTGCCCGCTTTCGCCCGGGCGCCCCTCGTGAGCCGGCCGAAGCCACCAGGCTGGCGCTGCGAACCCTGGCCCGCAGGTACCAGGCGCTGAGCGAGGAGATGGCCCAGCTCGGTGCCGTGCTCGACGAACTGACCGCCACGGCCAACCCGGCCCTTCGGGCCGCCAAGGGGGTCGGTGTCGACGTCGCCGCGATCCTTCTTGTCGCCTCTGGCGACAACCCCGACCGGTTGCGCAACGAGGCCGCCTTCGCCGCCATGTGCGGCGTCTCCCCGGTCCAGGCATCTTCGGGCAAGACCGTCCGACATCGCCTCAACCGATCCGGCAACCGCCAGGCGAACCACGCCCTCTGGCGGATCGCCATGGTGCGGCTCACCTGCGACGACGAGACCAAGGCCTACGCCGAGCGGCGACAGGCCGAAGGCAAGTCCAAACGCGATGTCATCCGCTGCCTGAAGCGCCACATTGCCCGAGAGGTCTTCTGGTTGCTCAAGAACCCAGTGTTCGAGGCAGCAGGCCCCACCTTGCGTGCCACGAGGACCCGCGTCGGGATCTCCCTCCAGACGGTCTCCGATGATCTCCAGGTTTGGCCCACCAAGGTCTCGAGGGTCGAACGGGGCCTGGACCACGACCCCGCATTCATCGAGCGCTACCGGACCTGGCTCAGCGAGCACATCGCCGCTTGACAACGATAGGAGCATCAGCGGGCCCCGGCCGGGCGCCGCGGCACTTCCCAGCGGGCGCACAGCGGGGCGTTGGGCTGGTCCAAGGGCGGCTCGTGATCCTGTCGCCCATGGTGAACCTCGCCGAACGGCGCCACGCTCCACCGGCTCCGATCGCGGCCTCGGTCTCGGTCGTGGCCCCCGCCCCGGTGCCAGACCCAGTCCCCGCCCCGGCCCCGGACGCCTGCCCGGTGCTCGACATCGCCGTCCCCGTCTACGACGAGGAGCGGGCCCTCGTCCCCAACGTCCGGCGCCTACGGGCCTTCGTCGACGACGTCCTGCCCTGGCCGACGCAGGTCACGATCGTCGACAACGGCAGCACCGACGCCACCGGCCGGCTGGCCGACGACCTGGCCGACGACCTGGCCGGGGTGGCCGTCCTCCACCTGGCGGCCAGGGGGCGCGGGCGGGCGCTGCGGGCGGCCTGGGGCGCCAGCCGGGCCGACGTGGTGGCCTACATCGACGTCGACCTCTCGACGTCGCTCAGCGCGCTGCTCCCGCTCGTCGCCCCGCTGGTGTCCGGCCACAGCGACGTGGCCATCGGCAGCCGGCTGGCCCCCGGGGCCCGGGTGGTGCGGGGCCCGAAGCGCGAGGTGATCTCCCGCGGCTACAACCTGCTGTTGCGGGCCTGCCTGCACAACGCCTTCACCGACGCCCAGTGCGGCTTCAAGGCGGTGCGAGCCGACGTGGCCCGGGAGCTGCTCCCCCGGGTGGAGGACCAGGGCTGGTTCTTCGACACCGAGCTACTGGTCCTGGCCGAGCGCCGCGCCCTGCGCATCCACGAGGTGCCGGTCGACTGGGTCGACGACCCGGACAGCCGGGTGCACCTCCTGCGCACCGCCGCCGAGGACCTGCGGGGGGTGGCCCGGCTGCTCACCGCTCGCCGCGCCGCCGTGCTCGCCGGCGAGCTGGTGGCGGCCGGCGTCGCCGCCGGTGGCCTGCGCTCCGTGCTGCTGCACGCCCAGACGTCCCGCGACATCCCGACCCCTTCCCGCAGCGACCGGAGGAGGCTGCCGTGACCACTCTGCTCGAGCACCCCGCCGACTCGGCCGGCTCTTCCGGGCCCGGCGGTCCTTCCGGTCCTTCCGGTCCTTCCGGTCCTTCCGGGCCCGGCGATCCGACCGGTGCCGCCGCGCCGGCCGGTCGGGCGGGACGGGCGGCCCGCCTCTGGCGGGGCCGACCCGACGACCCGGCCTGGGTCCGCCCGGCGCTGCTCGGCCTGCTGGCGGCGTCGGCCGTGCTGTTCCTCTGGGACCTCGGGGCGTCGGGGTGGGCCAACGGCTTCTACTCGGCCGCCGTCGAGGCCGGCACGAAGAGCTGGAAGGCCTTCTTCTTCGGGTCCTTCGACGGCGCCAACTTCATCACCGTGGACAAGCCGCCGGCCTTCCTGTGGGTGATGGACCTCTCGGCCCGGATCTTCGGGGTGAACCCGTGGAGCGTCCTGGTCCCGAACGCGCTGGAGGGGGTGGCCACGGTGGGCGTGGTGTACCTGGCCGTCCGCCGCTGGTACGGGCCGGCGGCCGGGCTGGTGGGCGGAGCGCTGGTGTCGCTCACGCCGGTGGCCGCCCTCATGTTCCGCTACGACAACCCGGACGCCCTCCTGGCCCTCCTGCTGGCGCTGGCTCTCTACTTCACCACCCGAGGCATCGACGACGGGCGCACCCGCTGGATCGTGCTGGCCGGCACGGCGCTCGGCATGGCCTTCCTGACGAAGATGCTGCAGGCGTTCCTGGTCCTGCCGGCGGTGGGAACGGTCTACCTGGTCACCGCGCCGGGCACGCTCAGCCGGCGCATCCGCCAGCTGCTGGCCGCCGCCGTGGCGCTGGTGGTGTCCGGGGGGTGGTGGGTGGTGGTCGTCCAGGCCGTCCCGGCTGCCGACCGGCCGTACATCGGCAGCTCGCAGCACAACAGCTTGTGGACACTGATCTTCGGCTACAACGGCTTCGGCCGGCTCACCGGCAACGAGTCGGGCAGCGTGGGGGGCGGGGCGGGGGCCACCAACCGCTGGGGGGTCATCGGGCTCCTCCGGCTGTTCAGCGTGGACATGGGGTCGCAGATCTCGTGGCTCCTGCCGGCCGCCCTGATCCTGCTCGTCGCCGGCCTGGTGATCGCCGGCCGGGCCGGGCGGCGGGACCGGCGGCGGGCGGGGCTGGTGTTGTGGGGGGTGGCGCTGCTGGTCACGGCGGCGGTGCTCAGCTTCGGCCAGGGGATCATCCACCCCTACTACACGGTGGCCCTGGCCGCGCCGATCGCCGCCGTGGTGGCCATGGGCGGCTCGCTGGTCTGGTCGCGGCGCCAGGCCTGGTGGGCCCGGGCCGTGCTGGCCGGGACCGTGGCCGCCACCGCGGCGTGGTCCTTCGTGCTGCTCCGGCGCAGCCCCACCTGGTACCCCGACCTCCGGACGGCGGTGCTGGTGCTGGGCCTGGTGTCGGCGGGAGCGCTGCTGGCCATGGACCGGCTCGGTACCTGGCTGCGCCGGGCCGTGGTGGGGACGGCGGCCGTGGCGG
>JASHWO010000251.1 GCA_030044045.1 Acidimicrobiales bacterium | reverse complement strand
GCGAGGTGTGCGGCGGCGCACGGTACAACCGGGACACGCTGGAGGTGACCTTCCGGGGCAAGAGCATCGCCGACGTGCTCGACCTGTCGTGCGAGGAGGGGCTGGCCTTCTTCGCCAACCAGCCGCCGATCGCCCGCCACCTCCAGACGCTGGTCGACGTGGGATTGGGCTACGTCCGGCTGGGGCAGCCGGCGCCCACCCTGTCCGGGGGGGAGGCCCAGCGGGTGAAGCTGGCCTCGGAGCTGAGCCGGCGGCCCACCGGGCATACCTTCTACATCCTGGACGAGCCCACCACCGGCCTCCACTTCGAGGACGTGCGGCGGCTGCTCGAGGTGCTGGGCCGCCTGGTCGACCAGGGCAACACGGTGGTGGTCATCGAGCACAACCTCGACGTGGTCAAGACGGCCGACTGGATCGTGGACCTGGGCCCGGCGGGTGGCGACCGGGGGGGCCGGGTGGTGGCCGAAGGCACCCCCGAGCAGGTGGCCAAGACGGCCGGCAGCGCCACCGGCGAGGTGCTGGCGGCGGTGCTGGGGCGGTAGGCGTCGCAGGCCCGAGGCGTCCTCGGCGAACGGACGACCCCGGGACGGGAGGGCTCGGTCCTCGGGGTCAGGGCGTCGCCCAGCTGGTGCGGTGCTCGTCGGGGCCGACGACCCAGGGGAGATCCGTGAGGAGGCTCCGGAGCCGATGGTCCGCCGTGACCAGCACACTATGGGTGCGCTCGGCGACCGCTACGTACAGCATGTCGTAGACCGGATGGTTGTCGTGGCGCCGGGAGAGATCCCAGGCTCGAGGGAGGTCGCGACCGTCGTCCACGAGCCGCACCGGCAGCTCTCGAAGCCGCCGGTAGGCATCGTCCGCGTCGGCGCCCCGCCATCGCCGCCGCCGGACACCCGTGAGCAGGGCGTTGGCGACCTCCTCCAGGAGGAGGCGCGGGGCCGTCAGGTCGTCACCGGTCTGGACGAGCCGGTCGAGCACCGCCATCGCCGGCGAGGCCGGGTCGGCGCCGGGCGCCACCCAGTCCACCACCACGCTGGCGTCTACCACCGTCATCGGCCGGCACGGCTCCCGGTGGTCCCCGCGGTCCGGTGCCGGCGATCGTCCAGGACGAGGTCGGCGGCGGAGCCCACCGTGGCCTGCCCGGGCGCGGCCAGCGCCCGTCGTGCCGTAGTGGCCCATTCGGCCAGCGTGGGGGCCGTGCTGGCGCCATGCTCGGCCACTACCGCGGCCAGGTCGTCGTGCGAGATCATCAGCCGGCGCCCCTGGCGACGGGCTGCCAGCTTGCCGGACCAGACCCAACGCCGGACCGTCTCCGGAGACCGCCGTGCCAGGCGGGCCGCGTGGTTGACGTCGAGCAGCGGCTCTTGGTGCGCATCGCGGGCGGTCACCACACCACAAGACTACTACATCAGTTCAGAGTGTTGTAGTAAGAACTCCACGTCGTGGAGCGTGCGGCGGCCGGTCAGCGGTGGCGCAGGGCCCGGGTAAGGCCAGCCTTCAGCCGGTGGTCGAGGCGGGGGCGGATGGCCGAGACGCCTTCCAGGGCCTGGAGGGTGTCCGTGGCCGTCGGGGCGATGGCCACCACGTCGTCGACGCGTGTGGAGCCGGTGCTGCCGTAGAACGGGGCGTTGCCGAAGGCGAAGATGCCCCCGTCACTGGCCACCTCCCAGTACCCGTGCCCTGTGGGGGTGGCGGCGATGGCCTCGATCGGCTCGTTCAAGTGCTGGCCGCCCATGCTGCCGTAGAACTTGGCCGCGCCGAAGGCGAAGATCCCGCCGTCCTTGGCCACCTCCCAGTACCCGTGCCCTGTGGGGGTGGGGGCGATGCCCACGATCGGCTCGTTCAGGTGCTGGCCGCCCATCGACCCGTAGAACGGGGCGTTGCCGAAGGCGAAGATCCCGCCGTCGCTGGCCACCTCCCAGTAGCCGCGGCCTGTCGGGGTGGCGGCCATGCCCACGATGGGGGCGTTCAGCGGCTTGCCGCCCATGGAGCCGTAGAAGCGGGATGTGCCGAAGGCGAAGATCCCGCCGTCGCTGGCCACTTCCCAATACCCTGTCCCGAACGGTGTGGCCGCCATGCCGACCACCGGGGCGTCCAGGTGGGCGCCGCCCATCGACCCGAGGAACTGGGCTGTGCCGAAGCTGAAGATCCCACCGTCCTGGCCGAGCAGCCAGTAGCCGTACCCGAGCGGTGTCGCCGCCATGTCGATGATCGGGGCGTTCAGGTGCTGGCCGCCCATGGAGCCGTCGAAGGTGGCGTTGCCGTAGGAGTAGACGGCGCCGTCGGCTCCGGCCAGGTAGTAGCCCTCGGTCCCGGTGCCGGTCAGGGTCAGGACCGGTGGGTTGGCCGCGCCGTCGTCGACGGTGATGGTGGCCGAACGTGGCCCCGGTCCTGCGGGCAGGAAGATGGCGCCGACTGTGCAGGTGCTGCCCGGGGCCAGCGTCACCGGGGAGCCGCCGAGGTGCAGTGTCGGTGTTGTGCTCAGGCCCGGGAAGTTGAGCAAGCCGAATGTCAGTGTGGACAGTGTCGCCGCTGTCAGTGTGAACAGTGTCGACGAGGCTGGCTTGTTGCAGATGTAGGCGGCCACGAAGTCGCCCGTGTCCGGGCCGCCGAAGGTGAAGCCGCTGATGGTGACGTCGGACGTGCCGGTGTTGGCCAGGCTGATGATCGACGGCGCTGTAGCGGCCTGTCCCACGGCGGTCGGCGGGAAGTCGACCGTGGTGGACGGGGTCACCGTGAGCTGCGGCCCGGCTGTGGCCGCCTGGGCCGTGCC
>JASHWO010000250.1 GCA_030044045.1 Acidimicrobiales bacterium | reverse complement strand
GCCCGGCGGCGGGCCGGCCGGTGGGGACAGGCGCGACACCGGGTGGGGCCCGGCCGCCACTGCGGGGGGCGGCGGGGGCGGCGCACGGTGGCTGGTGGACCTACCCGAGGCCAACCGCCGGCTCCTGGTGGAGGCCGGGGTGCCCCCGGACGCCGTGCACGTGGCCACGATCACCACCGGGGACGGCGGGCCCTTCTTCAGTGACCGGGAGGCCCGCCCCTGCGGGCGCGCCGCCCTCCTCCTGCGCCTCCGCCCCTGACCTCGGGCGTCCGCCAGCCACTGGCGGTATCGCAACCACTACGTAGCGTGCGCCCATGATCCGACGTGCAGGGAGCATGGGGCTCTTCGCCCGGGGGATCTCCAAGCCCTACCCACTCCGGCGTCCGCCGGCCGGCCGGCCGTGACGCACCCGGGCGGTAGCCTTGGTCCGTGGCAGTGCGAGCAGCCGAGACGGTCGCCCTCACCTGGGACGATCTTCAACAGATCCCTGACGACGGGTTCCGCCGCGAGCTGGTCAACGGGCAACTGCTCATGACGCCGGGGCCCGCAGGACGGCACCAGAACGTGGTGAACGTCCTTCATCTCCTCCTCGGCGGTGCCGCGACACGCGACCTGAAGGTGTTCACCGCGCCCTACGACTGGAAGCTCTCGGAGAGCACCGTCTTCGAACCGGACCTGCTGGTGTTCCGCCGCTCGGACTACGACCCGGACGGCCCCTTCACCGGCACGCCGCTGCTGGTGGTCGAGGTGCTGTCGCCCTCCACCGCCGACACCGACCGCACGCTCAAGCGCTTCGAGTACGAGAAGGCCGGCGCCCCCGCCTACTGGCTGGTGGACCCGGTCGAGCCCGGCCTGACCGTGCTCCACCTGGTCGACGGGACCTACCAGGAGGTCGCCACGGTGCGGGGCGAGGAGGCCTACGAGGCCGACCAGCCCTTCCCGGTCACCGTGGTACCGGCCCGGCTGGTCGAGTAGCGGGCACCCCGTCGCGTGGGGTGGGCCCGTCGGGCCCGTGTCCTAGGAGGACGGCACGGCCGGGGTCGTCCCGCCCGGCGTCAGCGCGAGGACCCCGGCGGGCGAACCCTGGTAGTCGTCCCCGGTGCCGAGCACGAGCGAGTTCCCGACGGTGGCGATGCCCGACCAGGACGAGACGCCGTTGGGCAGCGAGACCGAGGCCAGGAGCTTGCCCGTCTCGAGGTCACGGACCTGCACCACGGCTTTCCCGCCCAGGGAGTTGAAGCTCATCCCCCCGGCGACCGTGGTGGCGCCGAAGGACTGCGCCTTGTCGGCCTGCCACACGATCTTGCCGGTGGCGGCGTCGAAGGCGTGGGTGCTCGGTGTCTGGGTCGGCACGTCCCTCGGGTTGCTCGGGTCGCAGACCTTCGACCCGGGACCGCCGTAGTCGCCGATGGCCGTCGAGCCCACCACCTCGCCGTCGGCGTACGCCGTGGTGCCGATGAACCCACCCGAGGTCCCCCCGAACACCACGTTGGTCTTCCACCGGAGCTTCCCGGTGCGCGGGTCGAGCGAGTAGTAGGTGCCGTCCTTAGAGCCGATGCCGAGGAAGTCGGCATCTCCATCCTTCGTCAGGCCCACGTTCGCCGTCGCCCCGAAGTCGAAGTCACACCCGTGGTCCGACGTGAAGGGATGGAAGGCCCACACCTGCTGGCCGTCGGAGATGCGCAGGGCGAAGACCGAGTCCGTGTTCGGAGGCACGACGGCCGGGCCGTCGCAGTCGTCCTGGCCGAAGACCACCAGTCCGGCTGTGGGGACGATGCTGCCCGACGACCAGGCGCCACCGCAGCCGTTGTTCAGGAGCTTGCCCGACGGGGACACGTCGAGCTGGTGGATCCAGATGGGATCGCCGGTGTCGAGGTTGGCGGCCACGATGGAGCCGTGCTCCCCGGCCTCGGTGTCGGAGTCGGTGCCGAAGATGACGGTGTTCTTGTAGACCACCGGCGACGAGAAGATGCGGGTGACGTCGTGGTCCGGCTGCGGGGGGATGCTCGGGTTCCCGTCGTAGACGTGCTTCCAGTAGAGCGCCCCGGTCTCGGCGTTCAGGGCGTAGAGGGTGTAGCCGCCGCCGAAGATCACCAGGTTCGGCCGGGTCCCGTTGCCCGGCTCGTACCACGCCGAGGACGTGACCAGGCCGCCGTCGGAGTCGAAGGGCCGGGGGTTCTCGCCGGGGTACGGCCGGACGGCGTCTTGGTGGTCGAGCTGGTAGGACCAGTCGAGCTTCCCGGTGGCCAGGTCGATGGCGTAGAACTTGGTGTCCCAGGAGCCGACGTACACCGTGCCGTCCACCACCGTGGGGGTGGCGGTGACGGCGTCGCCGGTCGGGAAGAACCACGCCGGGCTGAGCGAGCTGACGGTGCTCGAGGTGAGCGTGGTGCGACCGGCGAAGGTGTGCTGCGGCCCGTCGCCGTACGACGGCCAGTCCCAGGGCCCGGGCTCGACGACACCGGTGGCCGAGGCCGCGTCCAGGCGCGTGCCGGGCCTGTTCACGGGTGCGGCGCCACCCGCCGAAGGAGCGGCGAGCACGACCACGAGGAGGAGGCAGAGGGCCGAGAGGCAGCAGGCCGACGCCGGCCCGACCGCGTTCTCCCGAGAACCTGCCTTCCCCCAATGAGCGCGTCGATGGTTGCGGCCGCGGTACGCCATGTTCCCCCCGTTTCAGCCCGTGTGGGCAGTGCTCGTATCGAGCGGCATCACGGTACCAAAACGAATCGGGCAGAGGTGGGCGCCGGGCTTGGGCGGGCTTGGGCGGGCTTGGGCGCACCGCCCGCCCGTGGCGGTCAGCCGAAGGCGACCGGTGCCTCGAAGGCCGCCCGCCGGGCGGCCCGGCGGAAGGTGGCCAGCATGGCCGGGCCCACCAGGAGGATGAGCACGAAGTTGGTGATGGCCCGCCCGGTGTCCCAGCCGAGCGAGGTGGTGCCGTCGAACACCAGGTACCGCTGCACGTTGACGGCCAGCGAGGCGCCGGGCAGGTAGGAGATGGTGCTGTGCGGGTCGACGGCGAAGGGCCAGAACGACAGGTTCAGCATGAAGCCGAAGAAGTAGCCGGACAGGGCGCCGTAGAGGGCGAGCATGAGCACCTCCCGCTTGCCCCGGGCCGGGGGCAGGAGGCCGGCGAACAGCCCCACCCAGGCGCAGCCGAACATCTGGTAGGGCATCCACGGCCCGACCCCGCCGGTGATGAGGGCCGAGGCGAACAGGGTGGTGCAGCCCAGGGTGAAGCCGAAGCCAGCGCCGAACACCCGACCGGCAATGACCAAAGTGAAGAACACCGTCTCGATGCCGGCGGTCCCCGCCCCGAGCGGCCGCAAGGCGGCGCCCAGCGCCGAGAGCACCCCCAGCATGGCCACCGCCTTGGCGTCGATGCCGCCGTCGGCGACCTCGGAGAACACGATGGCCAGCACCAGCACCAGCAGGGCCCCGAACATGAGCGGCGCCATGGCACTGTCCCCGAACGTGTGGGGGGCCACCACGAACGGCCAGAGGAAGGCCACGAACCCGAGGAACGAGGCCATGACGATGACCACCCTCGACCGGACGCCCACCCTGACGGCCACGACCTGGACCCCCTCCGGGGCAAGGCCGCGCCCGGCGAGCAACCCGTCGGCGCGGCGGCTCCCGGCGCCCATCACCCGGCCGCCGCCATCACCCGGCCTCCGACAGCGCCCGGCCGACCTGCTCGACCGTGAGGTACTCCAGAGGCGCCAGGACCTTGGCCACCTGGGGGGCGAACGCCGGGGAGGCCACCACCACCTCGGCCGTGGGCCCGTCGGCCACCACGTCGCCGGCCGCCATCACCACCACCCGGTCGGCGGCGGCGGCCACGAACTCCACGTCGTGGGTGGCGATCACCACCGACCGCCCCTCGGCGGCCAGCAGGTCGACGATGCCGACGAGCGACCGCTTGGCCGCGTAGTCGAGGCCCCGGGTGGGCTCGTCCAGCAGCACGACCTGGGGGACGGCCGTGAGCTGCACGGCGAGCACCAGCGACAGCCGCTGGCCTTCGGAGAGGTCGCGGGGGTGCACGTTGTCGGAGATGCCCGGGGCCAGCCGGTCGAGGACGGCGCGGGCGGTGGCCGGCCCCCCGTCCCCCGGTGACGGGCCGCCCCCGGGCCGCGCCACCGCCGCCTCCCGGTCGGCCTGGGCCAGCTCCTGCCCGACGGTGTCCAGGTAGAGCAGGTCGGCCGGGGTCTGGGGCACCAGGCCTACCAGGCCCCGGGCCTTCGCCGGGGGGAGGGACTTGGGATCGGTGCCGGCCACCTGCACCAGGCCGGTCTGGCGGGGCCCGGCGCCCTGGAGGGCCCACAGGAGGGAGGACTTGCCCGAGCCGTTCCGGCCCATGAGGGCGGTGACCTCGCCGTGGACCAGGTCGAGGTCGACCCCTCGGACGGCCACCACCGGCCCGTAACGCACGACGACGTTGCGGGCCCGC
>JASHWO010000249.1 GCA_030044045.1 Acidimicrobiales bacterium | reverse complement strand
TGGCCCACGGCACCGAGGCGCAGAAGGCCCGCTGGCTGCCCCGCATCCTCGACGCCCAGGAGATCTGGTGCCAGCTCTTCAGCGAGCCCGGCGCCGGGTCCGACCTGGCCGGCCTCTCCACCCGGGCCGTCGCCACCGAGGGCGGGTGGGTGCTCCAGGGACAGAAGGTCTGGACCTCCTACGCCCAGTTCGCCCGGTGGGGCATTGCCCTGGTGCGCACCGATCCCGACGCCCCGAAGCACCGGGGCCTGTCGTACCTGGTGGTGGACATGACCTCGCCGGGCATCGAGATCCGGCCGCTGGTGACCATCACCGGGGAGGCCGAGTTCAACGAGGTGTTCTTCGACGAGGTGCTCGTCCCCTCGGACTGCCTGGTGGGCGGGCTCCACCAGGGCTGGGCGGTGGCCAACACCACCCTGGCCCACGAGCGCGGCACCTTCCCCTTCAAGGAAGAGGTGGTGCACGGGGTGTTCTTGGAGGAGCTCTACGCCGAGGCCGAGGTCCTCGGCACCATCGACGACCCGGACGTGGCCGAGGCGCTGGCCGAGGCGGCCGTGAAGCTCCGCGTGCTGCGCCTGCAGAACCTGCGCACCCTCTCCACCCTGGCCAAGGGCCGGGAGCTCGGCCCCGAGTCGAGCGTGGTCAAGCTCACCTGGAGCGACATGACCCAGACCCTCTCGAACGCCGCGCTGGCGGTGGTCTCGGCGGCCGGCCCGTTGTGGGACGGGGCCAGGGAGAACCCGGGCCAGGGCAAGTGGCAGCGCCAGTGGCTCTGGTCCAAGGCGGCCACCATCGCCGGCGGCACCTCGGAGATCCAGCGCACGGTGATCGGCGACCGCATCCTCGGCCTGCCGCGCTGATCCCCTACCAGGGGTCGCCGTGGCGGTCGCGGTGGGCGACCTCGGCCAGCGGGCGCCGGCGGGGCGGGCCCAGCGGCCGGGCCGGCCAGCCCAGGGGCACCACGGCCATGGGCTGCACCGCCTCGGGCAGGTCGAGCAGGGCCCGCAGCTCGTCGGCGGCCAGGGTAGGCAGAGTGGTCATGGCCGAGCCCAGCCCCAGGGCGTTGGCCGCCAGGAGCAGGTTCTGCACCGCCGGGTAGACCGACGACGGCAGGGTGGCGGCCAACCCCCGCCGGGTGTCGCCGCAGGCCACCACCAGGACCGGCGCCCCGGCGATGCCCCCTTCCGCGCCCCGGTCGACCTCGGCCAGCAGCCCCGGGGGCAGGCGCCCCTCGGAGTGGGCCCGGCCGGCCTGCCGCCAGAGCCGGCGGGTGAGGTCGCCGACGGCCGCCCGCTTGGCCGGGTCCCGGACCACCACGAACACCCAGGGCTGGCGGTTCTCGGCGCTGGGGGCGTGGGTGGCGGCGGTGAGGCAGCGGGCCACCAGGTCGTCGCCGACCGGTGCCGGGGAGAACTCCCGGCAGGCCCGCTGGCCCAGCACCACGTCGAAGAAGTCCTGGTCGCCCGCGTCGCTCATCCGACCGGCGGCAGCGGCCGGTAGGACTTCTCGGGCACCCAACAGGTGCCGGCCGGCGGTGCCCCCGGGTGTTGCTTGCACAGCGTGGAGGGCGGTGTGTTCACGTGCAGCTTCACCACCTGGTACTCGGTGGGCCCCGAGAACTTGTGCGGGCCGTAGGAGAGCTCGAGCGAGTACCCGCCGGCGAAGCTCGTGATGTGGGACATGGCCTCCACGAAGGTGCGCCGGTTCAGGTCACGGCCGGCGGCCTTGGCGGCCTGGGTGAAGAGGTCGATCTCCTGGCACCACCCCTGGACCGGGCCCTGCTCGACGATGTAGTCGTTGATGTTGCCCGGTGGGGTCTGCGGGTACGCCTTGTGCCAGATGTCCCAGCACGACCGGTCGCGCGGGTCGTAGCCACCTGTGGCCTGGGGCTCGGGGCCGTCGAGCCCGCCCAGGGTGAAGGTCGTGAGGCCCTCTTGGCCTGTGAGCGCCTTGCGGGCGCCTGTGAGCAGGCCGAGCGAGGAGTCGATCGAGTCCTCGTAGTCCGAGAGCAGCAGGCGGGGGAAGTATGTCTGGGCCGTCTCGGCCTGGAGGACGGGGACGAAGGCGTTGAGGGAGAGCACCGGGATCACCGTGCCCACGCCGGCCGACTTCAGCTTCTGGACGGCCAGGGGTGCGTCGGTGCTGGTGGTGGCCGTCTCTGTCGGCTCGTCGGCCACTACCTCCACCAGGGGCGTGACCCCGGCCCGCTTCAGGTCGGGGAGCAGGTACTGGTGGAGGGCGGCCTGGTCGGCGGCCTGGTCGCCGACGACTACGCCGACCTTGTGGTTGCCACCGAGCAGCCCTGTGGCGAGGCCCCAGTCCACCACGGCCTGGAGGATCTGTGTCTGGGAGGGGCCGGTCCACCACAGGTAGGGCGAGGCCTCGGTGGTCCAATTGCTCACCGTGGTCCACTGCCCGATGAAGGGGGTGTGGCCCTCCTGGGCGACGCAGAGCTCGTTTGTGCCCGACCAGTCGCCCACCCCGTCGAGCACGGCGAAGGCGGCGGGGCTGCCCTCCGTCCAGTCCTTGCAGAGCGCCCGCATCGCCGCTGTGTTCTCGGGTGTGAATGTGACGATGATGGGGTTGATCTTCCGGCCGTGGATGCCACCGGCCTGGTTGATGTGGTCGACGAACAGGTGGATGGCCTTCTGCTGCTCGCCGAACTCGGCTGTCTTGGCGAACCCAAGCTTGCCGGCCAGCGAGTTCAGCGAGACCACGGGGAACACCACGTTGATGGAGGTGGCCGTCACCCCCCGGGTGCTGGTGCTGGCCTGGTCCACCGGCACCGGGCGTTGGGCGGCGGTGAGCTGGGCGCCTGACGGGCCGCTGCCGGACGTGGCCCAAGCCCCCGTCCCCATGGCCGCCGAGGCGACGAGGGCGCAAGCCACGGCCGCCACCACGCGAACCGGCTGTCTCGGCACGATCACTCCCCCCTGCCCCGGGCCGGTGCCCGTCGTACGACGCAAGGGCCTCGACAGTAGCAGCAGCACCTCCGCCGGCTCCGGGCGGCGGCTCAGGCTTCTCGGCCCGGGCGGAGCACGGACGTGGCCGCCTCGACGTCGGCCACCAGCTCGTGGCCGCCGCCGCGCAGGGTCGTGGGCAGGAGGTGGTCCAGGAGGTCGGGGCACACCGGCGGCCGTCCCTGCCGGGCCTCGGCATCGCTGGCCCGGGCCAGCGCCAGCACCTCGTCCAGGCGCTGCCGGTCCCCGGGCCCGAGCTGGCCAAGGTCGTCGGAGACCATGGCCAGCCCGCCGGACACCCCCACGGTACGGCTCCAGGTCGCCACGGCTGCCGGGTCGAGCTGGGTGTCGACGCCCCGCAGCAGCAGGCAGTCGGGGTCGTTCGTCCAGAGCTGGCGGTGCATGAAGGACCGGGCCAGCGTGGCCGCGAAGGCCGAGCGGGTGGCCGGCTCGACGTCGAGGTAGCCGGGGATCACGGTCAGCGTGGTGACGGGTGCCCAGCGCGGCGCCACGTCGGTACCGATGCGGTTGGCGTCGACCACGCCCACCACGTTGGCCAGCGGTACGCCGCAGCCGAGCAGGAGCGTCTCCTCCCCGGCCCCGCGGCGGACGGCGTCGAAGCCGGCGCGCACCCGCTGGGCCGGGGTGAGCGTCGGGTCGTGCCAGCGGCCGGCGGCGGCGGCGGCGAAGGCGAAGTCGAGCTTCAGGTAGGAGAACCCGGCGTCGACCAGGTCGCGGGCCAGCCCCTCCAGGTGGGCCAGCACCTCGGGGTGGGACGTGTCGAGGCTGTACATGAAGCCGTCCTCGTCGCCGCCCCACCCGTCGTTCCACCAGCTCCGCAACGGCTCGTCGCCGGGGCCGTCGGCGCGGGGGATCCAGTCCGGGTGCCGGCGCACCAGCTCGGAGCCGGGCGCGGCCAGGAACGGGGCCAGCCAGATCCCCGGGCGCATCCCGCCGGCGGCCACGGCGCCGGCCAGGGTGTCGAGCCCGGAGGGGAACCGGTCGTTCGTCTCCAGCCAGTCGCCGATGCCCGCCTGGTACCCGTCGTCGAGCTGGAAGACCTCGAACGGCCAGTCGCCGGCCCGGGCCAGGTTCCGGCGGAGGTCCTCCTCGGTGACCCGCTCGAAGTACTGGTACCAGCTGCACCACCCGACCGACAGCTCGGCGCCCACCCGCGCCCCGGCGCCCCGGCCGACGTCGCCGGCCCACCGGCCGAGGGCGGCGGAGACTGTTCCCTCCTCGTGGCGCAGCGCCACGCCGTGGAGCTGGCGCCGCTCGCCGGGCGGCAGGACGGCGTCGCCGAGGAACGCCTCGACCCACAGCTCGGGCTCCTCGTCGCTGCCCCGGCGGAGCCGGAAGGTGCCGTCGTGCCGGCTGCCGTCGTCGAAGCCCAGGATGACCGGGCGCTCGGCGGCCCCGGGCCGGGCGTCGACCAGCGCCGTGCACCACTCCGACCGCAGCTCGCCCCGGCGGGCCCGGTGGTCGTCGGCGTGGTAAGCGCCCTGGACGAAGGGGAGGTCGGCCCAGTGGGACGGGTCCACGTCCGTCCCGAAGGTGGCCACGCCCGAGGGCGACCACGACTGGTACCCGTGGCGGAACATCCGCAGCGGGGCCACCACGTCGTGCAACTGCACGACCAGCGAGACGGCCCGGAGCCGCAACGGGCGGTTCTCCCGGTTCGCCACCGACCACGAGAAGCCCCCGGCCCGCTCGGCGAGCGCCACGTCCACCGGCCCGACGGCCACCGCCTGCTCGGGCAGCTCGCCGCCGATGGTGACCAGGTGCTCGTCGGTCGTGCCGTCCGGGCCGTCGATCGTGGCGGCCAGTGCATGGAAGGACAGTCGCACCGGGCGGGGAGGCTAGCCGGGCCGGGCCCCCCGTCGCCGGCCCGTGGGGCCTCTATGGTGGGCCGATGATCAGGTATGCCGTGGGGGACGACAGCGTGGCCCGGCTCGTCCTGGACCGGCCCGAGGCCAAGAACGCGCTAACCGTCGAGATGCGCGACGAGATCGTGGCTCGGGTGCGCGAGGCCCGGGCCGACCGCCGGGTGCGGGCCCTGCTGGTGACCGGCGTGGGCGACGCCTTCTGCGCCGGCATGGACCTGCGGGCCTCCACCGTGGCCGGTTCGGGGGGCGAGGGGTTCGACCCCCGGGCCACCAGCGAGGCCCTGCGGGCGGGGGTGCAGGCGTTCATCCGCGAGCTGTGGGAACTGGACAAGCCCACGGTGGCCGCGGTGAACGGCACCGCCGTGGGGCCCGGGGCTCACCTGGCGCTGGCCTGTGACTTCGTGCTGCTCTGCGACGAGGCCCGCTTCGTGTGGTCGTTCGCCCGCTGGGGACTGGTGGTCGACGCCGGTGGTGCCTACCTCCTGCCCCGGCTGGTCGGGCTGCCCCGGGCCAGGGCCATGGTCATGTTGGGGGAGGGGGCCAAGGGGGCAGAGGCGGTCGAGCGGGGCCTGGCCTACCGGTGCCTGCCCACCCCCGAGGCCCTGGCCGAGGAGGCGGGGGCCCTGGCCGCCCGGCTGGCCGCCGGCCCGGTGCGCTCGCTGGGGCTGTCCAAGCAGCTCCTGAACCGGACGTTCGAGACCGACCTGGCCGCCTCGCTCGACCGGGAGGCCCAAGCCCAGGCCATGGCGGCCACGTCGCCGGAGATGGCCGAGGGGATGGCTGCCTTCGCCGAGAAGCGGGCCCCCGACTTCCGCGCCGGGCGGTGAGCAGGGCCGTGCCCGACGCCGACGCCGTGCCCGACGCTCCGTTCCGCATCCTGCCGGCGCTCACCGACCGGAACCGCCACTTCTGGCAGGGCGGCCGCCAGGGGCGACTGGTGCTGCTCCGCTGCCGGACGTGCGGGTGGTACCTGCACCCGCCGTCGCCGCTCTGCCCCGTCGACCGGTCGAAGGACCTGGTGCCCGAGGCGGTGAGCGGGCGGGGCACCGTGGCCAGCTTCACCGTGAACCACCACCCGTGGCTGCCCGGCGTCCCGCTCCCCTACGTGCTGGCCCTGGTGGAGCTGGAGGAGCAGGAGGGGCTGCGCCTCACCACGAACCTCGTCGGGGTCGAGCCCGGGGACGTCTGCATCGGCCTGGCGGTGCAGGTGGTCTTCGAGCACCACGCCGACCCCCAGGGGGACGTCTGGCTCCCCCTCTTCGAGCCGGGGGGTGGCCATGGCCAGGGACGGTGATGTGGCGGAACGGCGGTGCGCGGTGACCGGCATCGGCCAGTCGGCCATCGGGCGCCGGCTGGGGCGGGACCCCCTGGAACTGACCCTCGACGCCTGCCTGGCCGCCATCGACGACGCCGGCCTGCGGGTGGAGGACGTCGACGGGCTGTCCACCTACCCCGGTCCCATGGCCACGCCGAAAGGGTTCTCGGGGGCCGGGGCCTACGAGGTCATCGACGCCCTGCGCCTCCAGGTGGGCTGGTACGACAGCGGGGTCGAGACCTCGGGCCAGCTCGGCTCGGTGATCAAGGCCTGCCTGGCGGTGGGCGCCGGCCTGGCCGACCACGTGCTGTGCTTCCGCTCGGTGTGGGAGGGCAGCGCCCAGGGGTCGGGGGGCCGGGCCAGCCTGGACGCCGGCGGGAGCGGGGGCGGCGGGGGCAAGCCCTACGCTTCGGGCATCACCGAGTGGACCCTGCCCTTCGGCTCGGTCTCGCCGGCCAACTGGGTGGCCATGTTCGCCCAGGCCCACATGCACCGCTACGGCACCACAGTGGAGCAACTGGCCCAGATCGCCCTGAACGCCCGGCGCAACGCCGCCCGGAACCCGAATGCCATCTACCGCGACCCCATGACCCTCGACGACTACCTGGCGGCGCGCCTGATCTCCACCCCGCTGCGCCTCTTCGACTGCGACGTGCCCTGCGACGGGGCCACGGCGGTGGTGGTGTCCCGGCGGGAGCGGGCCGGGGACCTGGCCAAGCCCCCCGTCTACGTGGAGGCGGTGGGTGCCGCCCTGCGGGACCGGCCGAGCTGGGACCAGCTCCGGGACCTGACCCGCACCGTGGGGGCCGACGCCGCCGCCCAGATGTGGTCGCGCACCTCGCTCACCCCGGCCGACGTGGACGTGGCCGAGATCTACGACGGCTTCAGCTACCTCACCCTGCTCTGGCTGGAGGCGCTGGGTCTCTGCCCGGCGGGCGGGAGCGGGCCGTTCGTGGAGGGGGGCACCCGCATCGCCCCCGACGGCGAGCTCCCGCTGAACACGGCCGGCGGCCAGCTCTCGGGCGGCCGGCTCCACGGCTACGGCTTCCTGCACGAGGCGGTGGTGCAGCTCCGGGGCGAGGGCGGCGAGCGCCAGATCCCCTCCCCGCCCGAGGTGGCCGTGGTGGCGGCCGGGGGCGGCAACACCTGCGGCTGCCTCCTGCTCACTGTGGGCTGAGTTCCCCGCCGCTCGCTTGTGCGCCGGGAGCGCGGTTGGTTGACTTGAGTGCTCGCCAGCGCGGCACGACGGGACGGCGAGGGCCGTCCCGCCCCCAAGAGGAGATCGAGTGGACCTGCAGCGAAGCGACGACCAGGAGCTGTTCCGGGAGACCACCCGGAAGTTCCTGGAGAGCACCTGTCCGGTGCCCACCGTGCGCGACTGGGCCGAGAAGGAGCCGGCCGGCTACCCGGCCGACTGGTGGCGGCGCGGCGCCGAGCTGGGCTGGACCTCGCTGCTGGTGGCCGAGGAGGACGGCGGCGGGAGCGTGTCCGACCACGGCCTGCTCGACCTGGTCCTGGTGGCCGAGGAGATGGGCCGCCTGGTCTCCCCCGGCCCGCTGCTGCCGGTGAACGTGGTGGCCGCCGCCCTCACCCGGTCGGGCTCGGCCGAGCAGCGAGCGGCGGTGCTGCCCGCCCTGCTGGCCGGGGAGGCCGTGGCTACCTGGTGCCTGGCCGAGCCGGGCGGCGCCTGGTCGGGCGAGGGCCTGGCCCTGGCGGCCGCCGAGACGGCCGGGGGGTTCGTGCTCGACGGGGTGAAGGGGCCGGTGGAGGCGGCGGCCGAGGCCGACCACCTCCTGGTGACCGCCCGGACCGGCGGCGGCCTCACCCAGTTCCTGGTGCCGGCGGCCACCCCCGGGGTGGGCGTGACCGCCCTCCACGCGATGGATCTGGTCCGCCGGTACGGCATGGTGCGCTTCGACTCGGTCGAGGTCCCGGCCTCGGCGGTGGTGGGGGAGGTCGGCCGGGCGGCCGCCGACGTCGAGCACCAGCTCCAGGTGGCGCTGGCCGTGCAGTGCGCCACCATGGTCGGGGCCACCGACCGGATGTTCGAGGAGACCCTGGCCTACTCCTTCGACCGGTACTCCTTCGGGCGCCCGCTCGCCTCCTACCAGGCGCTGAAGCACCGCTTCGCCGACATGAAGCTCTGGCTGGAGGCCTGCCACGCCACGGCCGCCGGGGCCGCCCGCGCCGTGGCCACCGGGGCCGACTGGGCGGCCGAGCTGGTGAGCGTGGCCAAGTCGTACGTCGGGGACCGGGGGCCGGCCATCCTCCAGGACTGCGTGCAGCTCCACGGGGGGATCGGCGTGACCTGGGACCACGACCTCCACCTCTACCTGCGCCGGGTGGTGCAGGACCGCTCGCTGTACGGGACGCCCGAGGAGCACCGCGAGCGCATCGCGGCGATCGCCGGGCTGTAGGAGGCAACGTGGCCACTGACACAAGCGGCGCAGGCGCCGGCGGCGAGACCACCACTGTGGAGGACGTCGAGTCCTTCCGGCTCCGGGCCCGGGCCTGGCTGGCCGACCACCTGCCCCGCCTGGCGCCGGGCATGGACAACCACCAGCTCATGCGGGAGGACGAGTTCGGCACCCGCGCCCGCGAGCTGCAGCGGACCCTGTTCGACGGCGGGTTCGCCGGGATCTGCTTCCCCCGGGCCTACGGCGGCCAGGGGCTGACCCGGGCCCACCAGCAGGCGTTCACCCAGGAGTCGGCCCCCTACGAGATGCCGGTCCTGTTCAACGTGCCCACCCTCTCCATCCTGGCGCCCACCCTGCTCGACTTCGGCACCGAGGAGCAGAAGCAGCGCCACATCCCGGCCATCCTCTCGGGCGAGGAGCTGTGGGTGCAGTTCCTCTCCGAGCCCAGCGGCGGGTCGGACCTGGCCGGCCTGGTCACCCGGGCTACCCGGGACGGCGACGTCTTCGTCCTGAACGGCTCCAAGATCTGGAGCTCCGGGGCGCACCGGGCCGACTACGCCCTCTGCCTGGCCCGCACCGAGTGGCACGTCCCCAAGCACCGGGGCCTGACCATGTTCGTCGTGAAGATCCACCAGCCGGGGGTGGAGGTCCAGCAGATCCGCATGGTCAACGGCTGGAACGAGTTCTGCCAGGAGTTCTTCGACGACGTGGCCGTCCCGGCGTCCGACGTGGTGGGCCAGGTGAACGACGGCTGGACCGTGGCCTCGCGGCTGCTGGTCCACGAGCGGGCGGCGGTGGGCGGGGCCTCGCCGTTCACCAGTGGCCAGGGCACGGTCGGCAACGGCCGGGGCGGGCTCGGGCGCGACCTGGCGGAGCTGGCCCGGGAGGCCGGCCGGGAGGGCGACCCGCGGGTGCGCCAGCTGGTGGCCCAGGGCCGGGTGGACAGCCGGGTGGGCCGCCAGCTCGTGTCGCGGGTGGTGGCCGGCATCGCCGCCGGGCACTTCCCGTCGCCGGCCGGGGCTCTGCCCCGGCTCATGTCGGCCACCAACAGCGAGCGCTACCACGATTTCGCGCTGGAGATCGTCGGCCCGGCCGCTGGGGCCTGGGCGGAGGGCGACCCG
>JASHWO010000248.1 GCA_030044045.1 Acidimicrobiales bacterium | reverse complement strand
ACACCGCCCCCAGCCCGACCCGCAGGATCAGCAAGGCCAGGTCGGCGGCGTGGGGGGTGACGCCCGTGACGGCGGGCAGGTGGTTGGCGAATATCATGGTGCTGCCTTTCGTGTCGCCGGCCGGCCGGCGGGCCGGGCGCGGGTCATCGGATGCGCGGCCGGGCCCGGGACCCGGACGAGAAGGTCGCTTCGCCGGCGTCCAGGTTGTCCTGGACGGTGCCGAGGTTGACGAAAGCCCAGCCCAGGCCCAGGGCCTGGCTGCGGGAGAGCTCGTGGCCGGCCCATAGGGCGCGCAGGGTGCCCTGTACGGCCAGGGTCGGCGCCTCGGCGATCTCGCCGGCCACCCAGCCGGCCCGCTCCCGCAGCTCGGCCAGTGGGCAGACCTCCGAGACCAGGCCGATCTCCAGGGCCCGGGCCGCCGACAGCCGCTCGGAGTTGCCGAGCAGGGTCATGCGCACGATCTCCCCGAAAGGCATCTTGGGCAGGAGCTGAAGCGGCTCGTAGCCGGCGGGCATGCCGTAGGAGAGGTGGGGATCGAAGAAGGTGGCGTGGTCGGCGGCGATGACGATGTCCGCCTCGCCCAGCATGTAGAAAGCTCCGCCGCAGGCGATGCCGTTGACCGCGGCCACCACCGGCTTCCACAGGTCGTTGGACTTCGGCCCGAGGTAGTCGCCCGGGTCGTCGAACATGAACGGCGAGGTGCCCGAGGCCACGTGGATGGGCTCCGGCCCGGCCGCCGGGTCGGGCGCGCTGCCCGGGGGCACCGTGGGCGGGGCGTTGGTCTCCTTGTCCTCGCCGAGCACCTCGACCCGGTCGATCCCGCTGCTGAAGGCCTTGTCGCCGGCGCCGGTGAGCACCACCACCCGCACCGAGTCGTCCCGGCGCAGCCAGCGCCAGACCGTGCGCAGCTCGTGCTGCATGACCCGGTTGAAGGCGTTCAGCACGTCCGGCCGGTTCAGGGTGACCCAGGCCACCCCGTCGGTGGCCTCGTAGGCGATGGTCTCCAGCTCGGCCACGGCGACACGATATCCGGCCGCCCGTAGAGGCCCAGCGGATGGACAGTGCGGGCTCGCCCCGGCGCTCGCCGGTCAGCCGCCCTGCTCGCCCCGCACTGGTGGCCTGGGCAGGGCGGCGACGAACTGCTCCCAGGTGCGGGTGCCGACGGCCCGGTCGGGGCAGGTGTTGCGCCCCTCGCGGAACCCGCGGGCGCCGGCGCCCGGCACCGGTAGGTTGACCAGGGACCGGGGCCGTCCCCGGGCCTCCCGCCAGGCGGCCGCCAGCTCGCCCACCGTGCGCACCGCCGGGCCGCCCGCGTCGGGTGCCCGCCCGCCCGGCGGGCCGTCGAGCAGCGTGGCTACCCGGGCCGCCACGTCGGCGGCGGCCACCGGTTGGCAACGGAAGTCGAGGGGCAGCGGGGCCACGGGCAGCCGCTCGATCCGGCGCAGCACCTCGGCCAGGAGCTCGTGGAACTGGGTGGCCCGCAGCACCGTCCAGGGGACGCCCCCGGCGGCCACCAGCGACTCGCAGGCCAGCTTCTGCCGGTAGTAGCGGAAGGGCAGCACGTCCACCCCCACGATGGACAGGTACAGCAGGTGGCGGGCGGACCCCTCCGCCCGCAGGGCCTGGAGCAGGGTGGCCGTCTGGCGGCGGTCGGCCCGCCCCAACCGCCGGGTGTCCGAAGCGGCATGCACCACGGCCGTCGCCCCGGCGGCTGCGGCGGCCACCCCGTCACCGGTCGTGAGGTCGCCCCGGTGGGTGCCGGTGCCGGGTCGCCGAGAGAGGACCCGGACGTCGTGGCCCAGATCCTCCAGGAGGGGCACGAGCCGCTGACCGAACATGCCGCTGCCCCCGGTCACCAGGACCGTGCCCACCTCCCCGATCCTACGGCGGGGCGGCGGGCGCGGGCACGGTACGGCACGGTGCTAGAAACGTGCGGCACGGACCGGGCAAGGAGAGGACGGCAGTGAGCGACGGCGAGGTCAGCGACGAGGATCTGCTGAAGAGCATCATCGGCCAGCGGACGTCCAAGTCCAGGGTGGTCGTCGAGCGGGGCCCGGTGGCCTTCTTCGCCGACGCCGTCCTGGAGCGGAGCTCCGCCTACCGCGACCCGGCGGCCGCGGCGGCAGCCGGGCTGGCCGGCATCCCGGCGCCGCCCACCTTCCCCCTGGTGATGGAGAACTGGGGCAAGTTCACCGAGATCCAGCCCGGCGACGCCCCGACAAGCAACACGGTCACGGCGGCCATGGGCCAGCTCATGAGCGGGGGCGGGCTGATCCTCCACGGCGAGCAGGAGTTCGTCTACCACCGCCCGGTGCTGGTGGGCGACGTGTTGGTGGGCGAGGGCACGGTGGTGGACGCCTACCGCAAGGAGTCCAAGGGCCGGACCATGACCTTCATCGTCACCGAGACGAACTGGGTGGACGAGCAGACCGGCGAGCCGGTGGTGACCAGCCGCTTCAACGTCCTGCACCGGGCGTAGGGGCCGGCGGCGCCCCGCCCACCGGCCGGGTCCCCGGCTGTGGCACACCCCAGCACTATGGTCCCGACCAGGACCCGGCCTGGAGGACTGCCATGCTCGACTTCAGCGGACGAAGTGGCGATTACGTGGTGTTCGGCGACAATGCGGATGTGCTGCCGAAGTTGCCGGACCAGTCGTTCCAGCTCATCTACATCGACCCACCGTTCAACACCGGGAAGGTCCAACAACGGCTGACGCTCCAGACCCGCCGATCGACGAACGGCGACCGCGTCGGGTTCGGGGGTCGAAGCTACGCGACCATCGAGACCGGTCGGAAGTCCTACGCGGACGAGTTCGACGACTACCTCGGCTTCATCGGACCACGACTCGAAGAGGCCCGCCGCCTGCTCTCCGACGACGGGACGCTGTACTTCCACATCGACTATCGAGAAGCGCACTATTGCAAGATCCTCCTGGACGAGATCTTCGGCCGGGACTGCTTCCTCAACGAGATCATCTGGGCCTACGACTACGGCGGCCGACCGAAGAACCGATGGCCCGCCAAGCACGACACGATCTTCGTCTACGTCCGCGACCCTGATCGCTACTATTTCGACCAGGACGCCGTGGAACGGATCCCCTACATGGCCCCGGGCTTGGTCACCGCGGAGAAGGCGGCACGCGGCAAGGTTCCGACGGATGTCTGGTGGCATACCATCGTGCCGACCAATGGCAAAGAGAAGACGGGTTATCCGAACCAGAAGCCCGAAGGGATCCTGCGGCGCGCCGTCCAGGCGTCTTCGTCAGCGGGAGCCTGGGTCCTCGACTTCTTCGCCGGGAGTGGGACGACCGGCGCGGTGGCCCGGCAGCTTGGCCGGAGAACCGTCCTGATCGACGACAACCCCGAGGCCGTCGCGGTCATGCAGCGGCGTCTGGGCGTCAGCGGCGTCACCTACCTCGACGGACAGGGAGAACACCTGCCATGCCCGCAGGACGCGCAGGACGCGCCAGCGGCGCTGTTCTGACCCGGATCTCCGGGCACAGACAGATCTCCCACCTACGACGTCAGCCACTCTTTCAGTTGGCGAAAGTCCCGCCGGTAGGGCGAGAACGAGTCCGGGGCGGTTCTCGACGGGTTGAACCAGCGCGTGGTGCTGTCCTGGTGCTGGACGGTGATGGCTCCCGAGTCGATGAGCGCCGCCACGTCCGACGCGCCGATCACCCAGTAGACCAGCCCGTCGGGTCGGCCCGACAGACAGACCACGGCGTCGTACTTCATCGTCCCCTGCCTCCGGGGATCGCGTACCTGCTGGAATCTCGGAGGGTTCTCGGTCGAGAACTTCACCTCCACCCTGGTCGGTCCGGATGGTCGGGTAACGGCCAGGTCGTACGCCGCGCTGCCAGAGGGTGCGTTGACAACTCCAAGCTTGGTGGCAGTCTTGGCCACCAGATGCTCGCCGAGTTTTCCGCGCGTGCGGGAAGCCAGGTGTATGACAAAGGCAAGCGGTGAGCCCACGGGCCATTCCTCGACCCGCCGCAGCTCAGCTTCGAGCTCGCCCAGGTAGGCGACTTCCTCGGGATCGAAGGGCACGTCGGCACAGTAGGCGGCGGTGTGCCGGAGCGCAGGGATCCGCTGGGCGACGCGACCACATGTCTCCGCGGAAACACCCGGCTCGTTCCGTACCCGAACGACCTGGGATTTCTGGCGAGGGTCGAATCGTCGGCTGCCGGTGGACTAGAACGTGTTCTCGTGCGAGACACCGGAGCGGTCGAGATGGCCCGATGCCCGTCGGGGTGAGCGAGGAGCACGAGGAGCTGCGGCGGTCGGTCCGGCGCTGGACCGACCGGTACTGCCCGAGCGAGGTCCCCCGAGCCATGCTGGACCGGTCCGACGACGCGCTACCCGCGGTCTGGGGGGAGCTGGCCGGGCAGGGATGGCTGGGCCTGCCCGTGCCCGAGGCTCGAGGAGGGCAGGGGTTCGGCATCCTCGAGCTGGCGGTGGTCTGCGAGGAGCTGGGGCGGGTGGTGGCCCCCGGGCCGTTCCTCCCCACGGCCCTGGCCGCGGCGGTCCTGGCCCGCGGGGCCGAGCCGGCCCAGGCCGAGGGCCTGCTGCCGGGGGTGGTCGACGGCTCGCTGCCGGCCTGTGTGGCCTTCGGGCCGTCGGGCGCTACCGCCCTGCCCGTGGGCCGGCCGGGCCCGGGTGGCTCCCTGGTGGTGACCGGCACGCTGCCGGCGGTGCTGGGGGCCGGGGTGGCGGCCCTGGCCCTGGTGCCCGTGGCGGTGGTGGGAGGGGGAGCGGCCGGCGCCCCGACCGGC
>JASHWO010000247.1 GCA_030044045.1 Acidimicrobiales bacterium | reverse complement strand
GACGCCGTGGCGGCCGGGCGGCAGGGCCTGGTCCGCCTGGCCACCGCGTCGCCGCCGCTCCGGCGGGGCATGGCCCGGGTGGGGCGGGAGCTGGCCCGGGCGGCGAGGGTCGGCGAGGTGGTCAGCGAGGCCCGGGCCGTCGAGGCCGCCCGGGGCATTGGCGGCACCCTCTACGGCGGGGCCTACTTCGGGGAGGGGCGTGACCCCTCGGGCGACCGCCAGGGGCGCTCGGGCTACGCCACCTACGACCGAGTCTCTTCCAACGCCGACATCGCCGCCTTCCTCATCTGGCGCAACTTCCGGGTGCACCGCACCCTCGACGTGGGCTGCGCCACCGGGTACCTGGTGGAGGCCTTGCGGGAGCGGGGCGTCGACGCCTGCGGCTGCGACGTGAGCAGCTTCGCCGTGGCCCACGCCGCGCCGGGTGCCCTCGGCTACGTGCGGATCGGCGACCTCTCCCACGGCCTGCCGTATGCCGACGGCGAGTTCGACCTGGTGTCGGCGTTGGAGATCCTCGAGCACCTGGCGCCCGAGCAGGTTCCCGGGGCCCTGGCCGAACTGCGGCGGGTCTGCGGGGGGATCCTCTACGCCACCATCCCCTCCTTCGGCCGCCACGCCTCGGGCCCGGACGGGCACTTCGAAGGCAAGGTGCGGCCGGAGCGGCTGGACCACTACCGGGCACGGGGTCCCGGCTATCGAGGCCCCGTCCCCTTCGAGGATCTGGCCGTGGACGCCGAGGGCCAGCCGGTCGAGGGGCACCTCACCATCGCCTCGTACGAGTGGTGGACGGCCCGGTTCGCCGACGCCGGGTTCGACCGCTGGTCCGACGTGGAGCAGCGGCTCTACGCCGACATCGCCCCGGCCGGCCTGGGTCGGTTCTGGAACCTCTACGTGTTCGCCGTCCCTGACGCGCCACTGGCCCTGGCGACGCCGCGCCAGCCCGAGCTGACCTTGCGCCAGCTCGGGCTGGCGCACCCCTTGCTGGAGCACGCTGCCGACGAGGCGGCCGCGGCCGAGGACGGCTGAAGCCGGGGCCCCATCCGGGTCAGGCGACCACGGCCGGCACGGGGTTGGGGGCCCCGTGCATCGGAGGAGCCGGGGTTGGGGCCCCGGCGGGCTAGGCGACAGTGACCAGGGTGCCGATCGGGGTGTACGGCCATACCACGGCGGCGTTGGACGGCGGCATCTCGACGCAGCCGTCGCTCTGGGGGAAGCCGTAGCTCGCCCGGACGTAGCCGTGGAGGGCGTCCCCACCGTTGAAGTAGCTCACCCAGGGGATGTCCGGGTCTGTGTAGTGCGAACCTGTCGGGTTTGTCCCGCTCATGGTGGTCGACTGGAGGTGCTCGTAGACGGGGAAGGTGCCTGTGGCGGTGGGCGCCGCCGGGACGCCGGTGTTGGCCGGGGTGTTGTAGACGGCGTTGCCGTTCTGGTACACGGTGACGTTCTCGGGCAGTGTCTTGGACACGGCCACGTAGTCGTAGGACGCGGTGTCACCCTGGCCGGCGGCAGCCGCCTGGAGCAGGGCACTCCACGTCTGGGAGCCGGGGATGCCTGTGGTGGTGAGCCCGTGCTGTGTCTGGAAGGCCATCACCGCCCCCTTGGTGACCACGCCGAATGTCCCTGGCGTCCACTGCGAGGCCAGGGCCAGATCCATGGTCGGCCAGCGCCAGGCAAATGTCCCGGGCTGGGGCTCGGCCTCCTGTTGGAGCGAGGCCAGCGGGGCGGAGGCCACGAAGCTCACCGGGAGGTACCCGAGCTGGGCCAGGAGCTGCTGCAGCCGCAGCGTCGACCCGGGGGCCACTGTGAAGGTGACGGTGACCGCGCTCGGCAGGCGCTTCCCGTCGCCGGCCAGTAGGCCGCCCGGGCCGCCGGGGATGGTGAGCGTCTCCTTGGTGCTGGGCGCCAGCGGCGCGCCGGCCACGAACTGGAGCACGTCGGACGAGGCCGCCGACCAGGTCCCGGCCACCGGCGGTGTGAGCATGGGCATGGGGCTGTCCGGGGCCAGCGAGGTCGAGAGGTCCACCGTGATGGTGGCGTCCGAGCTCACGCTCGTGGCCTTGGCCGCCGGCGACGTGCCCAGTACGGCCAGCGGGGTCACCGCCGGCTTCGGGCTGGCGGCGGCTGGGGCGGACGGGCTCGGGTGTGTGCGGAGGTAGAGGGCGGCGCCGCCGGCGGCCAGGGCCACGGCCGTCGTCGCCAGGGCGGCCACCAGCCAGCGTCCGCGGTGGCTCCCCTCGGGGCGGCGCCTGTGCTCGGGACTGGTCATGAGCCCTCCGGTCTCCTGGCGAGATCCTACTGCGCGCTATGCGAATACCAACGGCACGCGCGTTGACTCACCAAAAACCTCCGCGTAGCTGGCATCGTTGCCTCACGAAGAACCCTCCGCCTGGAAGCGGGTCAGCTACGCCAGAGCGATGGAGCTTTCGGTGGGCGAGCGGCGGGCAGTCACGACCAAGATGGCGACGGCCTACCGTCGTGGCACCAAGGCGCAGAAGGGCGCCGTCT
>JASHWO010000246.1 GCA_030044045.1 Acidimicrobiales bacterium | reverse complement strand
CCCGCCGCCCGGACGACGTCGTCCGGGAGCGGGACCGTCGGCCTAGGGTGCCGACGACTCCCCCGCGGCGTCGGCGCCTGCGTCGTCGCCTGCGTCGTCGTGCTCGGTCGCCGCGTCGGACGCGTCCCCTCCCACGCCCTCCTCGACCGGGGCGTCGGTCGTGTCGGCCTGGGCTCGCGCGGCCTCGGCGGCGTACTCGGCCCACGCGGCCTGGGCCTCGGTCTCAGGGGTGAAGTCCGTGTACCCCTGTCCTGCGCCGATGTAGTTGCCCTCCTCGTCGTAGGCGTGCTCCCCGAACGCCTCCCGGTACTCCTCGGACACCTCGCCGCCCTCGGCCGCCTGCTTGATGGAGAGGCTGATGCGCCGGCGCTGCAGGTCGATGTCGATGATCTTCACCCAAAGCTCCTCGCCCGGACTGACCACCTGCTCCGGCAGGTCCACGTGGTGGACGGCCATCTCGGAGATGTGCACCAGCCCCTCGATGCCGTCGCCCACCTGGACGAAGGCACCGAAGGGCACCAGCTTGGTGATCCGGCCGTAGACCAGCTGGCCCACCTCGTGGCTGTCGGCGAACTCCTGCCAGGGGTCGTTCTGGGTGGCCTTCAGCGAGAGGCTGATCCGCTCCTTGGCCAGGTCGACGTCGAGCACCTCGACCTCGATCTCGTCGCCCACCTGCACCACCGACGACGGGTGGTCGACGTGCTTCCAGGACAGCTCGGAGACGTGCACCAGGCCGTCCATGCCGCCCAGGTCGACGAAGGCGCCGAAGTTGACCACCGACGACACGGTGCCCCGGCGCCGGGCCCCCGGCTTCAGGTTGGCCAGGAACTCGCCCCGCTGCTCCTTCTGGGCCTCCTCCAGCCAGGCCCGGCGGGAGAGCACCACGTTGTTCCGGTTCCGGTCGAGCTCGATGATCTTGGCCTCGATCTCCTTGCCCACGTAGGGCTGGAGCTCGCGGACCCGGCGCAGCTCCACCAGGGAGGCCGGCAGGAAGCCCCGCAGGCCGATGTCCACGATCAGCCCGCCCTTCACCACCTCGATCACCGGGCCCTTGACCACCTGGTCGGCGTCCTTCAGCTTCTCGATGGTCGACCAGGCCCGCTCGTACTGGGCCCGCTTCTTGGAGAGGACCAGGCGGCCCTCCTTGTCCTCCTTCTGGAGGACCAGCGCCTCGACGTGGTCGCCCAGGGAGACGATGTCCTCGGGGTTGGCGTCGTTGCGGATGGAGAGCTCGCGGGCGGGGATCACCCCTTCGGACTTGAAGCCGATGTCCAGCAGGACCTCGTCCCGGTCGATCTTGACCACCGTGCCCTCGACCACGTCGCCGTCGTCGAACTCCACGATGGTGCCGGCCATGGCCTCGACCAGCGGCTGGTCGCCGAGGTCGTCCTCGATCACCGGGCGAGGGAGGTAGTTGCCCTGCTCGTCGAAGGTACCCATGGCCTCGTCGGAGAGGAGGGGGGGCGAGAGGAGGGCGGTGGGACGCTGGTCCGGCATGGGAACTGCTCGCTTTCGGGTGCCGGCCACCAGCGCGGCCGGCGATCGCGCCGGGATCACATCGACGACAGGACGGTGACGTTCCGGCCTCCGGCGCAGGCCAGGCCGCACAGGTTAGCGCGCCCCGGCCACTCCGGCTCCGGCCGGCCGCCGGCGGCGGGGCTACTCCTTGCCGGCGGCCCAGGAGTCGCCCCAGGCCATGGACACCTCCAGCGGCACCGAGAGGTCGGCGGCCCCGGTGAGGGCCGAGCGGGTGAGCGTGGCCACGTGGTCCGCCTCGGCCGGCGTGGCCTCCACGATCACCTCGTCGTGCACCTGGAGCACCAGCCGGCTGGCCAGCCCGCCCTCTTCCAGGGCCCGGTCCAGGCGCACCAGCGCCGTCTTGAAGATATCGGCGGCCAGCCCCTGGATCCCCGAGTTCATGGCCTGGCGCTCCGCCCCCTGGCGGGCCCGGTAGTTGGCGCTCAACAGCTCGGGCAGCGGCCGCTTCCGGCCCAGCTCGGTCCGGGTGTAGCGGACCCGGCGGGCCTCGGCCACCGTGCCCTCCATGTACTCCTTGACGTGGGGAAAGGCCGAGAAGTACCGGTCCATGATCTCGTTGGCCTCGTCCACCCCGGTGGAGAGCCGGCGGGCCAGGCCGTAGGCCTCCATGCCGTAGGCCAGGCCGTAGGAGACCATCTTGGCCCGCTCCCGCTGGGCCCGGGTGACCTTCTCCGGCGGCACCCGGTACACGCCGGCGGCCACCGTCCGGTGCACGTCGGCCCCGGAGGTGAAGGCGGCCGCCAGCCCCGGGTCGCCGGAGAGGTGGGCGATCACCCGGAGCTCGATCTGGTCGTAGTCGGCCACCAGGAACCGCCAGCCCGGCTCGGGCACGAAGGCCCGGCGGAACCGCTTCCCGGCGTCGCTGCGGACCGGGATGTTGTGCAGGTTCGGCCGGTCCGACGACAGCCGCCCGGTGCGGGCCACCGTCTGGCGGAACGAGGCGTGGATGCGCCCGTCCCAGGCCACCTCGGCCAGCAGGCTCTCGCCGTAGGTGGAGCGCAGCTTCTCCACCTCGCGGTAGGCCAGCAGGGCGTCCACCACCGGGTGGACCCCGCGCAGGGTCTCCAGGGTGGCGGCATCGGTGGAGTAGCCGGTCTTCGTCTTGCGGCCCGGGGTCAGGCCCAGCTCGTCGTAGAGCACGGTCCGGAGCTGGGGGGTGGAGTTCACGTTGAGCTCGTGCCCGGCCAGCCGGTGGATCTCCGCCTCCAGCCTCGCCGTCTCGCCCGTCAGCTCGTCGGCGATCCGCCGCAGGACCGCCGTGTCGACCCGGATCCCGGCCACCTCCATGCGGGCCAGCACCCGGACCAGCGGGCACTCCACCTGGTCGTGGAGGGGCCCCAACCCCTCGGCGTCGATGCAACGGCGGTAGGGGCCGACCAGCCGGAGCACGGCCGCCGCCTCGGCCGCCGCCTCGGCCTCCTCGTCCACCTTGCGCCGGTGGTCCTCCTTCCCGC
>JASHWO010000245.1 GCA_030044045.1 Acidimicrobiales bacterium | reverse complement strand
CGGCGCGGCCTCACCGATGACGGCCAGCCGGGCGCCGACCTCCACCGTCTCCCCCTCGGGCACCAGGATCTCGGTCAGCACCCCGCCGGCCGGAGCCGGGACCTCGGAGTCCACCTTGTCGGTGGACACCTCGAAGAGCGGCTCGTCCTGGGCCACCTGGTCGCCCACCGCCTTGATCCAGCGGGTGATGGTCCCCTCGGTGACGGTCTCGCCGAGCTGCGGCATGGTCACGTCAGCCAACGTGGAGCCCCCTTCCGGTCAGCGCCAGCACCGTCTCCCCGAAGGCTTCGGAGAGGGAGGGGTGCGGCTGGATGAACTGTGCGACCTCGTCCGGGGTGGCCTCCCAGTTCACGGCCAGGTACCCGGCGCCGAGCAGCTCGGTGACCCACGGCCCGGCCATGTGCACGCCGAGGATGCGGCCCGCCGTCCCGTCGGGGCGCCGTTCGGCGACCACCTTCACCAGCCCGTCGGTGTCGCCGATGATCCGGGCCCGGCTGTTCCCGCCGAAGGGGTCCTTCTTCGTCACCACGTCCATACCCTGCGCCCGGGCCTGGGCCTCGGTCAGGCCGGCGAAGGCCACCTCCGGGTGGCAGTAGATGGCCCAGGGCACCCGGGCGTAGTCCACCGGGAGCATGGGCTCGCCCAGGATGCCCTTGATCACCACGATGGCCTCGGCGAAGGCCACGTGGGCCAGCTGCGGCGTGCCGGCCACCAGGTCCCCCACCGCCCACACGTTCTGCTCGTGGGTCTGCTGGTACTCGTTGGCCACCACGAAGCCCCGGTCGTCGACCTGCACCGCCGTGCCCTCGGCCACCAGCCCCTCGCTGCGGGGCCGGCGGCCCACCGACACCACCACCATGGCCACGTCGACCTCCCGGCCGTCGGCCAGGTGCACCACCGTGCCGCTCCCGTCGGCCCGCGGCGCATGGCCGGTCACCTGCACCCCGGTGAGGACCTCGACGCCCCGCTTGCGGAAGGAGCGCCCGACCACCGCCGCCACCTCCTGATCGCAGCCGGCCAGGATGCCGTCGAGCGCCTCCAGCACCGTGACCCGAGACCCGAGGTCCGACAGGAGCGAGGCGAACTCGCAGCCGATGGCCCCGCCGCCGACCACCGCCGCGGAAGCGGGGATCCGGTCGAGGTCCAGGAACTCGTCGGAGGTGACCACCAGCCGGCCGTCGACCTCCAGGCCGGGCAGGGTCCGGGGCACCGAGCCGGCGGCCAGCACCACGTGGCGCCCCACCAGCTCGGCACCGGCGTCGGGGCCGTCGACCACCCGGACCCGGCGCCCGGGCAGGAGCGTGCCCGTGCCCGAGAGGACCGTCACCTGGCGGCCCTTCAGCAGGCCGGCCAGGCCCCGGAAGAGCTGGTCCACCACCGCGCCCTTGCGGGCCTGGCTCACGGCGAAGTCCACTACCGGCTCGCCGGTCACGATGCCGAACTCACCGGCGCCGCGCACCGTGCGGTGCACGGTGGCCGTCTCCAGGAACTCCTTGGCCGGGACGCAGCCGCGGTGGAGGCAGGTGCCGCCCACCTTGTCCCGCTCCACGACGGCGATGGACAGCCCGGCGGCGGCGCCGTAGAGGGCGGCGGCGTACCCGCCGGGCCCACCGCCGACGACGACGACGTCGTACTGGGCCTCTCCCGTCGCCGTCACCCTGCCTCCTCTGTTACCCGACCCCCCCACGTCGTACCCGGGGCGCGGTCCGGCGCGCAAGCTGCCGACCTCGGGCTGGTTCGGCGCTCAGCCTACCGGGGGCCGTCGCCGCCCCGGGCGATGCCGGCGCCCCGTGACGATGCGACGGCTGGCGCTGTTCAGTTCCGCAAGCCCTCGCGGGCCCGCCGGACCCGCCCGGCCACCCGCTCGGCCCGCAGCCGGGCCAGGGAGGGAACGGCGGCCACGCCCCGCACCGGGTGGAAGGCGTCCGAGGCCGCGGTGAGCGCCGCGTCCTCCTCGTCGCTCAGCTCGAGGTCGGCCGCCTCGGCGTTGGCCTCGGCCTGGGCCACCGAGGAGGCGCCGGGGATCACCACCACGTTCGGGCGGCGCAGCACCCAGGCCAGGGCCACCTGGGCGCAGGTGGCGCCGTGGGCCGCCGCCACCTGGCGCAGGGCGTCCACCACCGGGGCCAGCAGCCGCACGTTCTCGGGCAGGAAGGCCGGGGTGCCGCCGCGCAGCCCGCCCGGCAGGTGGTCCGGGTCGTACCGACCGGACAGGAGCCCCTGGGCCAGCGGGCTGTAGGCCACCACCAGCCGGTCGTGGTCCTGGGCCCAGGGCAGGACCTCGCGCTCGGGCCCCCGGTCGATCAGGCTGTACTTCACCTGGTTGGACAGCACCGGCGCCCCCAGGGCGGTCTCGGCCGCCCGCCAGAGGGCCAGCGAGAAGTTGCTGACACCGACGTGGCGGGCGAGGCCGCCGCGCAGCAGGCCGTCCAGCGCCGCCATAGTGGCCCGCAACGGCACCACCGGGTTGTGCCAGTGCACCTGGTAGAGGTCGACGGCGTCGGTCCCCAGGCGGCGCAGGCTGCCCCGGGCCCGGGCGGTGACCACCGGGTCGAAGGGCAGCAGGGGGAAGAGCTTGGTGGCCACGAAGGCCTCGGCCCGCCGGTCGCCCAGGGCCCGGCCGAGGATCTCCTCCGAGCGGCCGAAGGCGTAGGCCTCGGCGGTGTCGAAGAACGTCACCCCGAGGTCGAGGGACCGCCGCACGATGGCCGGCGCCGTCTCGGTGGCATAGGGGGTGCCGTAGCCCCACTCGCGCGACCCGAACTGCCAGGTGCCCAGCCCCACGGCGGAGACCCGGGCCCCGCCTGCCTCGACGTACTTCATGCGCCGGTCACTTTCATTTCGGCGGCATCCGGATGCCGCCGTCGAGCCGGATGACCTCGCCGTTCAGGTAGCCGTTCCGGGCGATGGCCACCACCAGCTGGCCGTACTGGGCCGGATTGCCCAGCCGCTTCGGAAAGAGCACCGACCGGCCGAGGGAGGTCCGGGCCTCCTCCGGCAGCATGGCCAGCAGCGGCGTGTCGAAGAGCCCCGGGGCGATGGCCACCACCCGGATGCCCACCACTGCCAGGTCGCGGGCGGCCGGGAGGGTCATGCCCACGATGGCGCCCTTGGAGGCCGAGTAGGCGAGCTGGCCGATCTGCCCGTCGAAGGCGGCTACCGAAGCGGTGTTCACGATCACCCCCCGCTCCCCGTCCTCACCCGGCTCGGTGGCGGCGATGGCCGAAGCCGCCCGGGTCATCACGTTGAAGGTGCCGGTGACGTTCAGCTTCTGGATGCGCTCGAAGGCCTCGGGGTCGTGGGGCGTCCCGTCCCGGTCGATCACCCGCCCCACCCAGCCGGTGCCGGCGCAGTTGACGGCGATCCGCAGGCGCCCGCCCTCGGCCGCCTGGTCGACGGCCCGCTGGCAGTCCTCGGGCACGGTCACGTCGCCGGCCGCGGCGTCGCCGGCCACCTCGGCGGCCACCGCCTTGGCCCCCTCCTCGTTGCGGTCGAACACGGTGACCCGCACGCCCTGGGCCGAGAGGGCACGGGCGGTGGCGGCCCCCAGGCCGGAGGCGCCGCCGGTGACGATCGCCGAATTGCCGTTGAGCTCCATGCCCCGATGGTACGGGTCAGGGGCTGGTCGTGCTATTTACCCGCCCGGGCACCCCAACCCGGGCTCCTCCGATGCGTGGGGCCCCTACCCCACGCCGGCCGTGCCCACCCCGCTGGCGGCGGCGGCCGTGGCCAGCCCGTCCACCACGTCGTTCCAGCGGTCCCCCGAGTGGCCCCGCACCCAGGAGAACCACACTGGCACCGAGGGGTCGAGGGCCAGCTCGAGCAGCGGCTCCCAGAGGTCGCGGTTGGCCACCGGCTTGCCCTGCGAGTTCTTCCACCCCCGCCGGCACCAGCCCTCCCACCACCGCTGGCGGAAGCAGTTGACCACGTAGGTGGAGTCGCTCACCACGTGCACGCCCCCCAGCGGGGCCCCCGCCCGCAAAGACCGCAGCGCCTCCAGCGCCGCGGTGATCTCCATCCGCTGGTTCGTGCTGCGGGGCTCGGCGCCGCTGGCGAAGGGGCCGTCGGGCACGGCCCAGGCCCACCCGCCGGGCCCGGGATTGCCCAGGCAGGAGCCGTCGGTGTAGACGGTGGTCACCTCGGCCGGGCCGGTCACGCCGGTCATGTGTACTACGGAGACCGACGACTAGCGTGGACGCGTGCTCTTCGACGGCATCTCCCACCAGGTCCCCGACTTCGACCCGGCGGAGACGGCCGAGTGGCTGGACTCCTTCGACGCGGTGGTCGAGACCCACGGGCGCAGCCGGGCCCGGTTCCTGCTGATGAAGCTGCTGGAGCGGGCCAGGACCCTGCAGGTCGACTTCCCGGCCACCGTCTCCACCCCCTACGTCAACACCATCCCGGCCGACGAGGAGCCCTGGTTCCCCGGGGACGAGTACCTGGAGCGACGGATCCGGGCCTACATCCGCTGGAACGCCGCGGTGATGGTGGTCCGGGCCAACATGCGGACCGACGGCATCGGCGGCCACCTGTCCACCTACGCCAGCTCGGCCTCCCTCTACGAGGTGGGCTTCAACCACTTCTTCCGGGGGAAGGACGACGGCGGGGCCGGCGACCAGGTGTACTTCCAGGGCCATGCCTCGCCCGGCATCTACGCCCGGGCCTTCGTGGAGGGGCGGCTGACCGAGGCCCAGCTCGACAGCTTCCGCCACGAGGTGGGGGGCGACGGCCTGCCCAGCTACCCCCACCCCCGGTCGCTGCCGGAGTTCTGGGAGTTCCCCACCGTCTCGATGGGCCTCGGCCCCATCAACGCCATCTACCAGGCCCACGTGAACCGCTACCTCCACCACCGCCGGCTGGTGGACACCAGCGGCAGCCGGGTGTGGTGCTTCGTGGGCGACGGCGAGATGGACGAGCCGGAGTCGATCGGGGCCCTGGGCGTGGCCGGCCGGGAGCACCTGGACAACCTCATCTTCGTGGTGAACTGCAACCTGCAGCGCCTGGACGGCCCGGTCCGGGGCAACGGCAAGGTCATCCAGGAGCTGGAGGCCCTCTACCGGGGCGCCGGGTGGAACGTCATCAAGGTCATCTGGGGCTCCCGCTGGGACGAGCTGCTGGCCCGCGACGTGGACGGCGTCCTCCTGAACAAGATGAACACCACGGTGGACGGGGAGTTCCAGAAGTACGCCACCGAGCCCGGCAGCTACATCCGCGAGCACTTCTTCGGCCCCGACCCCCGGTTGCGCAAGCTGGTCGAGCACCTGACCGACGACGAGCTGCGCTCCCTCCCCCGCGGCGGGCACGACTACCGGAAGCTCTACGCCGCCTACAAGCTGGCCACCGAGCAGCGGGGCGCTCCCACGGTGATCCTGGCCAAGACCATCAAGGGCTGGACCCTGGGGCCGGAGATCGAGGCCCGCAACGCCACCCACCAGATCAAGAAGATGACCAAGCCCCAGCTGCTGGCCCTCCGGGACCGGCTCTACCTGGCCGACGAGATCCCCGACGAGGCGCTCACCGCCGAGGCCCCGCCCTACTACCGGCCGCCGGAGGGATCGGCGGCCCACGAGTACCTGATGGCCCGGCGCAAGGCGCTGGCCGGGTCACTGCCCCGCCGGGTGGTCCGTCCGGCGCCGGTGCGGCTCCCCGACCCGAAGGTCTACGCCGACCTGATGGCCGGGTCGGGCAAGCAGGCGGCGTCGACCACCATGGCCTTCGCCCGGCTGCTGCGGAACCTGGTGCGAGACCCGGCCTTCGGCCCGCTGGTGGCCCCCATCGTGCCCGACGAGGCCCGCACCTTCGGCCTGGAGCCGATCATCGCCGAGGCCAAGATCTACGCCCCCGACGGGCAGCGCTACGTGCCGGTCGACGCCGACCTGCCGCTGAAGTACGCCGAGAGCGTGTCGGGGCAGCTCCTCCAGGAGGGCATCACCGAGGCCGGGGGCCTGGCCACCTTCACCGCCCTGGCCACCGCCTACGCCACCTGGGGCTTCCCCATGCTCCCGGTGTTCCTCTTCTACTCCATGTTCGGCTTCCAACGGGTGGGCGACCTCACCTGGGCCCTGGGCGACATGCGGGGCCGGGGCATCCTGGCCGGCTGCACCGCCGGGCGGACCACCCTGCTGGGCGAGGGCCTGCAGCACGACGACGGCCAGTCGCCCCTGCTGGCCTCGACGAACCCGGCCGCCGCCGTCTACGACCCGGCCTTCGCCTACGAGGTGGCGGTGGTGGTGGAGCACGCCGTCCAGCGGATGATGGGGCCGGACCCCGAGGACCGGTTCTGGTACCTGACGCTCTACAACGAGAACTACCCCATGCCGGCCCTGCCCGAAGGCCCCGAGGGCGACGCCGTCCGGGAGGGCATCGTGCGCGGCCTCTACCGCCACGCCGGGCCGGCCGATCCCGCCCGCACGCCCAGGCCCGGCAGCTCCCGGCAGGCCAGCATCTGCTTCTCCGGCCCCACCTGGCAGGTGGCCATGGAGGCCCGGCAGATCCTGGCCGACCACTGGGGAGTCTCGGCCGACGCCTGGTCGGCCACCTCGTGGAACGAGCTGCGGGCCGACGCCCTGCGGGCGGAGCGCTGGAACCGCCTCCACCCCGGGGAGGCGCCGCGCCGGCCGGTGGTGACGGAGGCCCTGGGCACCGGCCGGGGGCCGGTGGTGGCGGTCACCGACTACCTGCGGGCCGTGCCCGACCAGGTAGCCCGGTGGGTCCCCCGGCCGTACACGTCGCTGGGGACCGACGGCTTCGGCCGCTCCGACGCCCGGCAGGCCCTGCGCCGGTACTTCGAGATCGACGCCGCCCACGTGGTGGTGGCCACCCTGGCCACCCTGGCCCGCACCGGGGAAGGTGACCCCTCCGAGGTCGGTGCGGCCATCCGCCGCTACGGGATCGACCCCGAGGCGGCCCCACCTTTCGACGCCTGAGCGCCGAACCTGTCGGCCCGCCCCGGAGCGGCCGGCGTCGGCGCGGCGGCACCGGTCGGCGTGCCGGGCCGGCCCGTGGGATGCTCCGGGTACTCGCCCGACTCGAGGCGGGCGAGGAGGTCGAGCAGCCCGGTCGCCTCCCATGCTCGATTGCGCCTGCTCTCCGAGAGGGGCCGCAGGACCCCGGCGTTGACGAGCTGGTTGATCCCACCGTTGACCGCCGGCTTGGTGCGGTTGACCTTGGCGACGCCGACCGGCACGGTGATCACCGGATGTCCCGGCAGGATATCGATGAGCTGCCACGCCGCGGCGTCCCGGCGGACCGGTCCGTGTAGGGATAGCTGACTCCGCCACGCCTCTTGGAGGTCACGGACCTGGGCGAGGTACCGGCTCACCAGCTGGGCAGCGGGCGCTGCGGCCGACGCGAAGGCCTCGAGCCATCGCTCGACGTTCCCCTCCCGGTACGCGACGAGGCCGTCGATGTACTCGTCCTTCTGTCGTGCGAGCACCACGCTGACCGGGGGGACGAAATGCGGTGCGACGTGCCGGCGCTTCAAGATGACCTGCACCAGCGCGCGACCCGTCCTCCCGTTGCCGTCCTCGTGCGGGTGGATCGTCTCGAACTGTGCATGCGCCAGCGCGGCCTGGGCGAGAGGCGGCAGTGTCTGGCCGTTGCAGAAGGCGCAGAGGTCCTCGAGGAGGGGACTCACCTCCTCGGGCGGCGGCGGCACGAAGTCGGCACCGCACGGGTTGTAGTTGTTGCCGCCGGTCCAGTTCTGCTGGGTCCGTATCTGGCCGGCGATCTCGGGTCGTTCCGACGCCGCCATGAGGACGCGGTGGATCTCGACGATCTGCGACAGGTCGATCTGCACCTGCTCGGTGGCGTTCTCGATCGCCGCCTGCATCGCGTCGATGTTGGCGAGGATCTCGAGCGCGGTCGCCGACGCCTTCTGCCCCGTGCCGTCGCGTACCTCGGCTCGCGCCAGGAGGCGCGCGTCGGCCTGCACCCCTTCGACCTTTGACGAAGCGATCGACTCGGTGCGAAGCAGTAGGCGCGAGAGCGGAACGAGTCCTGGGTCGGCATGCTCGTTGAGCGCCTGGATGGCGGATCCGGCGTCGGCGATCACGCCGGCGACCGGGCCGGAGAGCGAGAGCTGCAGGGTCGTCAGCAAGTCAGGGATGAAGGCGTCGTAGGCGCAGGCGCGCCGGTGCTCCGCCGGCGCGTACGCCGTGGGATCATGGAGCCAGGTCCGCCGGGTGAACGTCCCGAACACGGGCGATCCTTTCCTCACTGGATTCGTTAGTAAAGGTCAATACCTCTTCCTTTACCAAGGGAGCGGCGAAGGAACGGGTCGCCTACGGCGCCCCCGCCCGGGCCACCAGTGCCCGTAGGGCGGCGCGGTCGGCCTTGCCCGAGGGCAGGGTGGGGACGGCGTGCAGGCGCAGCAGGCGCTCGGGGAGCTTGTGACGGGCCAGCCCCTGCCCGGCGAGCCAGTCCCGGCAGGCGTCGAGGTCGAGCGCCCCGGCGGCTACCACCGCCGCCCCCACCCGCTCGCCCATGATCGGGTCCGGGTAGGGGACCACCACCGCCTGGCGGACGGCGGGGTGGGCGACCAGCGCCCCCTCGACCTCGGCGGCGGCGATGTTCTCCCCGCCCCGGATGATGACGTCCTTCAGCCGGCCCACCACCCGCAGCCAGCCGCCGGCGTCGAGGGTGGCCAGGTCGCCGGTGCGGAGCCAGCCGCCCCGGGCGACCGACTCGGCCGTCTGGGCCGGATCGGCGTAGCCGGCGAAGAGCTGGGGGCCGCGCACCCACAGCTCCCCGGTGCTCCCCGGTGGCTGCCGGGTGCCGCCGGCGGGGTCGACCACCACCAGCTCGGCCTCCCCCACCGGCCGGCCGTCGGTCTCGCGGCCGTCCCGGGGATCGTCCCCGGGGAAGCTGGTGGCCACCATGGGGGCCTCGCTGGAGCCGTAGGTGCGCTTCACCCGGCAGCCCAGGGCGTCGGCGACGGCGTCCACGACGCCCGGGGCCACCGGGGCACCCCCGACCGAGACCAGGCGCAGGCTGGCCACCCGTTCCGGCCGGAAGGACCCGGCGCCCGTCAGGCCCACGAAGAACGTCGGCGGGCCGCTGGCGAAGGTGACCCGTTCCCGCGCCACCAGGGCCACCGCCCGGTCGGGATCCCAGCGGCCCATGAGCACGGCGGTCCCACCCACCGCCCCGGGCAGCAGCACCCCGGCCAGCAGCCCGGCCACGTGGGCCATGGGCGCCGGGGCCAGCAGCACGTCGTCCGGCGCCAGGCCGTGGGCGGCGGCGAGGGAGCGGGCCAGCCAGGCCAGGCCGCGTTGGGAGTGGAGCACCGCCTTCGGCCGGCCCGTCGACCCCGAGGTGAAGATGGCCAGGGCCAGGTCGGCCGGGCGGGCCGCCGAGGCGCCGGCGGGGACCGGCG
>JASHWO010000244.1 GCA_030044045.1 Acidimicrobiales bacterium | reverse complement strand
AGGAGGCGGTCCTGGCCCGGGGCGTTCGCCCGTTTCGTCTAGACTTGTAATATGTCATATTCACAAGAGACCGGTCATGCCATCTACCGGGTCTCGTCCCGGGGCCAGTTCTCCCTGCCCGCGTCGGCACGGCGCCGCTGGGGCATCGAACGCGGCGGGGAGGTGGAGCTCTTCGACCTCGGGGACGCGGTGGTGATGCTCCCCGGATCGGCGATCGCCACGGCGGCCGGCAACCTACCGCCACGCCTGGCCGCGGCAGCACAGGGTGAGGGGGTGAGGGTGCTGTCTCGTCGATAGGTCCCGGAGCGGACGGAGCCCGAGGCGCGCCGCAGGTACCAGGTAGCTACCATGGGACGAGGAAGTAGCCACGAGGAGGGATCGTGAGCGTTGGGGTCCGGGAGCTCAAGGACAACTTGAGCCGGTACCTGTCACGGGTGGGCAACGGCGAGGAGATCGTCGTGACCGACCGGGGGCGGGCCGTCGCCAAGATCGTCCCGATCGGTGCTCGGGGGGTGCTCGACCGCCTGATCGCCGAAGGGGCGGTCGTACCGGCCGAAGTAGCCAAGCAGCGCGCGCCGGCGAGGCGCCTGCGGGCAAGTGCGCCCGTCAGCGATCTCGTCGCCGACCAGCGGCGTTGATCGCCTACTTCGACACGTCGTCTGTCGTGCCGTTGCTGGTGGAGGAGGCTGGCTCGGAGCGGGCAGCCCGCCTGTGGAACGAGGCCGACCGTGTCGTCTCTGTGTGCCTGGTCTACCCGGAAGGGCGTGCTGCGCTTGCCGCCGCAGGCCGCGCAGGACGTATGGAACGGTCGGCGGTGACGGCCGCGATCCGGGGGTTGGACCGCCTCTACGCCCAGATGGACGTGGTCGAACCCTCGGACGCGCTGGTGCGTCGGGCGGGGGCCCTGGCGGATGCCCACGCCCTCCGGGGGTACGACGCAGTGCACCTGGCAGCGGCCGAGACGCTCGGCCCCGACGACACCGTGGTGGTGGCCGGCGACGGTCCCCTCTGCCGGGCTGCGGCCGCGCTCGGCTTGGCCGTGGTCCGCACCTGATCGCACGGATCCGAGCCCATGCTCCCGCCTGGCCGGTAGAACGAACGATCCAGCAGCCAGGTGGCAGCGCTCACCGGCGCGGTCCCGCCGGGCCCTCGGAGCCGGGCCGAGAACCTGGCAGCTGCGGCTTCGGCCGGCGCCATCGCCGCGCTCAGTGGACAGAAGGTCCGGGGTCAGCCGTGGTCAGGGCGTCGCTGTCCGCACCGCTGGCACCGGGGCCGTGACGGGGCTCGGCTGCCGCGGGCATCTGCGGGCCGCAGCCGGGCGCCGCATACCATCACGAGGTCCTGCCCGTCCTCGCGAGCGAGACGGTGTGCCACGCGACCTCGCACCGAGTACCACCACTTGTCTCGATTCCCTGGTCGTGATGCGTTCGCAACCTTTGCACGCCCGAGCGTCGCGAGCCCGGCGGCACGGTCGCCCAGCACCGCTTCCAGTGCAGCCCTCCCGCCCCACGGCATGGGATCCTCTGGGTAGAACTCCCCGTAGACGGCGAGCGCTTCTTCACGGCTCTCGACTACGCAGGCGTCGATGAGGAGTCGGATGTCGCGCTCGTCCCGGGCGCCGCGACCGGCCCGCAGCTTCATGGCGAGCAATCGCCGTGCATCCACGATGGATACCGACAGGGCCCCGTACACCCGGGATGGCAGCCACCCCTCTTCGGTGGCCAACGGGAAGAACATGGCGACGTGAGAGCTCAGCCAGTCGCCTGGGAGCCCGAGGCGCGCGCTGACGTCTCGAGCGGCCTCTTCGACCCCCTCGGGCGGCACGTAGACCGCGTCGACATCTGCAGTGCCTTCACCTCGTCGGTACGCGAGCACCATGGCGGCGCCGCCCACCACCCACAACTGTGCCGTCACGCCTCTTCGCTCCAGCTCCGCGCCGAGCTCGGCGAGGGCTTCTTCGATGGCGCGGCGATCCATTACACGCTCGCGAGCTCACCCGCGGCGGCAAGCACCCCGTGGCGCACGAGAGCGGCCGGTGCGGTGGTGCGCTCCCAGTCATGGTAGGGCGTCGACGAGAGGTACCAGAAGGGGCTGACGAAACGCTCGGGCTCCTGGGTCCACGTGGGAACGACCACGTTCGACGCGACGCACGCTTCCTCTACGACACCGGCGACGAACGCGTCCCACCCGGGGTCGCCGCTCAACGGCGGACGATCGGCCACGAGCTCGTAGATACCGTCAGGGGCGGCGCGGATGAGGGCCTCGCGCAGATCGATCACCTGGCGAAGCGCCGAGTCCTCCCGTGATCCGGCATCGCGGTGGCCTGTCCGGAGTCGCCGGGCAACCCGCCGTGCGGTGGCCGCGGCGCTGGCCGCGGGCTCTTCCACGGGCCGGATCTCCAGCGGGAGCCGCCCCCCGTCGATGATGCGTGCCAGTAGCGCCACCGTCGGGCTACGCCGCCCGCCTTCCACCTGGGAGAGCGTGGGCTGCGGCACGCCGGAGCGGCGGGCTAGCTCGCGCTGGGTCAATCCCTGTCGCGTCCGGGCTTCTCGGATCAGCCGGCCGATGTCCTCCACTGCACCATTATAGCGAATCAAGTATCATTTTCAGCACACCGCTCTGCTCCGCCGGCCCGGCGCGCCGTTGCCGATCAGCTGAGGTGGTCGTCCTCCACATCGAGCATCGCCGGGACCTCTACCGACCCCGTTGATCGATCCACCTACCGGGTCGTCCTCCCCGCCCCGAAGCCGGCGCCGCCCGCCGTCGGGAGCAGGTACTGCATCTGCGGCATATTCCTCCCCGACCCGAGGATGCGGTTGGTGGCTCGACCGAAGATGGCAGAATCAGTGGTATTCTGTCTGCCATGAGGACTGCCATCGACGGAGCAGGACGGGTGGTGGTGCCCAAGGCCCTCCGCGAGCGCCTGCACGTCGCCGCCGGCGCGGCCGTCGAGATCGACGAGCACGACGGCGTCATCGAGATCCGACCGGTCGCCGGAGACGTCGAGATCGTCCGTACCCCCGAGGGCCCGGTGGCGGCATCGAACAACTCCCCTGCGGTCCTGACCGACGAGGCCACGCGCCAGACGCTCGAACACGTCCGGCGATGACCGCCGTCGACTCCAGCGTCGTGGTGGCCGCCCTCGTCCAGTGGCACGAAGGGCACGATGCGGCACGCCAGCAGGCCCACGGGCAGTTCGTCCCGGCCCACGCCTATCTCGAGAGCTACGCCGTCCTCACCCGGTTGCCCGGCCCCGGGCGCCTGTCGCCCCGCACCGCCCGGGAGCTGCTCGCCGCGTGGTTCCCGCCGGCGCACGTCATCGCACCACCGGCCGATGTCATGGCGGAGGCCGTGGAGCGCATGGCGGCGGCCGACGTCGCCGGCGGTGCCGCCTACGACGCGCTCATCGCCCTCACTGCCGCCGCGCACGGCGAGGAGCTGCATACCCGCGACCGCCGTGCGGAGCGCACCTACCAGCGGCTGGGCGTCGCCTACCAGCTCGTCGCCTGAGCCGCCGTGTCCCCCGTCGATCCGCCCGAGCCGTCGCCACCCTGGGCCGGGGCCCGTCCTTCTACGGGCCGGTAAACCAACGGTATGGACGGAGAGTTCTCCACCGGGACCGTTGCACGGATACCGGTGTTCCCGCACCGGCGCTTCACCCGAGTGCGGGCCCTCGTCTAGAGCGAGCGGTCGAGGTCGAGCTGGGCAGCCACCCAGGCGCCCACCGGGTCGTCCCCGCCAGCCAGCCACCAGGCCAGGTGGGCGTGGAGGCACTTGACCCCCCGGCGGGTGCCCCCCACGCCCCCACTGGGCCGGGGGCCCGCGTAACCCGGAGGCAGGTGGGCGTCGCGCTCGGCGTCGTAGCGGGCGTGGGCCTCGGCCACGGCGGCCGGGTCCACCTCGGCCTCGGCCCGGCGCACCCCGCCGGCCGACTCCAACCGGCTGACCGCCTGGCGCAGCTCGGGGTCGACCAGCCAGTAGCGGGTGGGCATGGGCGTGCCGTCGGCCAGCAGCGGCTCGTTGGCGATCACCGCCGGGGCGCCGTCCGCCCGGCGTCGCACCACCTCGAAGGCCCCGGCCGGCTCCCGCCCGAGCAGGGCGGCCACGGCCTGGCGGTCCCCTGGCGTCCCCGGGCCACCGGAGCGCCGGCCGGGTGGCGGCCCGGCCATGGGACCGGGCCCGCCGCTCAACGCCAGAACTCGAGCGTCTGGACGACCCGGCCGAGGAAGCTCGACGAGGTGGCGGTCCCCGCAGCAGTCCCCGCGGCGGTCGTCCCGTCGCCCGTCCCGGCATGCCCGGCAGTCCGCCCGGTGGTGCCGCCGTGGGCCGATCCTCCCGAGCCGCTCCCCGACGAGGAGCCCAGGGAGCCCGGTGGCAGCTCGCTGGCGCCCGACGGCGTGACCGGCCCGTGGAGGCCGGGGTCGCCGCCGTAGCTGCCCCCGTCGTCGCCGGAGGGCGGGAGCACCTCGTAGACCTGCTGCCCCGGCTGGACCAGCTGGTACTGGTCCTGGGCGATACGCGCTACCTCGCCCGAGCTGCCTAGCCGCCGGTGCTCCTCCCGGAGGGCGCGGTTCTCCCGCTGCACCTGGTCGAGCTGGCTGGTGCTGGCCGTGAGCTGCTGGTGCTGGTGGTAGAGGTCGGAGGCCGGGAACCAGGCGGCCACCACCAGCGCCGAGAGGACC
>JASHWO010000027.1 GCA_030044045.1 Acidimicrobiales bacterium | reverse complement strand
CGGCCAAGTGGGACTGGACGACCTACGGCCGCAGCGCCCAGCACACCTTCACGAACCACACCACCTTGACCGCGGCCTCGGCTTCGACGTTGCAGCGGCGGTGGTACTTCCCGACCGGGACAGCGGTGACCGTCACACCGATCGTGGTGGACGGTACGGTCTACGCCGGGAGCTGGGACCAGTACTTCTACGCCATCAACGTGAAGACGGGGAAGGAGGAGTGGCGGTTCCACACCTTCCCCCAGCCAGCGGTCACGCCGTACCCGGGGGAGGACCCGCGTACAGTGGGCTCCGACGGGGGCATGATCACCTCCAGCGCCTGGTACCAGCCGGGCAACGGCAAGCGGCCGAACCTGGTGATCTTCGGCGGCGGGTACACCATCTACGCGCTCGACGCCAGCAACGGCCACCTGTACTGGTCGCATGCCTACACCGGCAACCCGACAAAGCCGCCGGACCCGGACAAGGACGACGCCCGCATCTTCTCCTCGCCGGTGGTGTTCGACGGCAAGGTGCTGTTCGGCCTGTCGGTGGACGGCCAGGCCCACGAGCGTGGCTACGTCGTGGCGGCGTCGCTCGCCACGGGCAAGCCGGACTGGATCTACCAGACCGACCGGACGCCCACAGGCAAGATCGCCGACAACGGCTGCGGCAACGTCTGGTCGTCCGGCTCCATCCTCCCCGCGCAGGGCCTGGTGGTGTTCGACGAGGCCGACTGCAATTTCAAGGACCCGCCGCCGGAGGCGGAGTCGGTGTTCGCCCTCCGGGTGTCCGACGGGACCCTGGCGTGGCGCTACCGCCCCTACCACCCGGCGAACCTCCAGTGCGACTGGGACTTCGGGGCCACGGCCAACGTGGGGCTGGGCTCCGGCACAAAGGCGACCTTCCTGGGGGTGGGGTCCAAGGACGGGACCTACTACTCGCTCGACCCCACAAACGGCCACCTGCGTTGGCAGAAGAACGTGGTGTTCGGCGGCTTCTCGGGCGGGTTCATCGCCACCGCCGCCTACGACGGCACCGGCGTCTACGGGGCCACGGCCATCGGGGACTACGGGCGCTTCGAGTCCAACGGACCGCAGGTCTGCGATCCCAGCGACCCGCGGGACACGGCCAACCAGCAGCCGAGCCTGCACGCCTTCAACGCCAAGACGGGTGCCGTGCTCTGGCAGGCCGACAACGCCAACTCCTTCGGGGCCACCACCGAAGCCGGCGGCCTGCTGTTCAATTCCAAGGGGCTGGCGCCGGAGATCACCGTGCGGCAGGCGTCGACGGGCAAGATCCTCGACACCCTGCAGATCCCGACCGACTCCTGGTCCGGCATCTCGGTGGTGGGCAACTCGGTGCTCTTCGGCACCGGCTCCTCGGCCTACGGCAGCCCCGACGGCGTGTCGCTGTACACGCCGGGTGGGGAGGCGCCACAGGTGCCGGACGAGAACGTCCTCCCCTGACCGGCCCCGCTGCCCCCGATGCCGGCCAGGGCGCCCCCCCGTAGACGGACACGAGCCGAGGCGACACCTGGCGGAGGGGGCTCAACCGTCCTCCAGGGTCGCCTCGGCTCGGTCGATCCGTGCCATTCCGCCGATTGGCACGGAGGTCCGGGTCCCGCGATCTGTTGGCGAAGTAACGCTCAGCCGAAGGTAATTTCCGAACTGACAGGATTAGAATAGCAGGCCATCAGGGCCTTATCAAGTATGAACTTGTTCGATCTGCTATTGCTCGTCCGGCTATGTCCGGCGGCCCCGACGGGCCGATCTACCCTCCCGCGCCGTGTCCCCGGGAGCTGACTACCCGACATTCGCCCAGATCGTCGGGGCCAGGATCCGGGCGCGCCGGACCCAGCTGGGCTGGACCCAGGCCGAACTGGCGTCGCGGGCCAAGAAGCACGTGACGTACCTGTCCCGGGTCGAGAGCGGCTCGGTGGACGTGCGCCTGGCGGTGGTGGTCGACCTGGCGTTCGCCCTCGGCATCGACGTGGCGGAGCTGACGACCGGGCTCCTGCCCCGTGGCCGCCGCCGGCGCCGCCGGCGGGCGGCGGTCCGCTCCTCGGGCGACGGGGCGCCGGACCACCGTTGAGCGAGATCCTGCCCGACGGGTTGGGTCCCGAGGCCCGCTGCCGGCTGGTCGACGCCCTGCGGCGCGGCGCGGACGCCCCCTCGCGGCAGTCCTGGGTGGCGGACGTCCGGGTGGCGGACGCGCTGGCCGCGTACCTGGACGCCCCGGACGACGACACCAGGGCCGAGCTGCTGCGGCTGGCGCCCGAGGAGGGGGAGTGGCTGGTGGATCTGGGCGACTGCTTGCGGGCCTTCCCCCGCTCGGCCTGGCGTGACGTGGTGCTCCGGCCGGGCGACGCCGCGGCTTCTGGCGCGCCGGGTGAGCCTGCGGGGACGGGGCCCGCCGCCGAGGGTGGCCTCGGTGCCCACCGCCCCGACCGCCCCCACGCCGGGGATCCGGCCCGCCCCCGCCCCCTTTCCCGCCGCCAGTGCCCGCCGGGGACCTGGCGGTGGCGGTACTGGCCGTCGTGGTGACGCCGGCCGGCGTGGGCGGGGCCGCCCTGCCCGACCGATAGGCCCCGGCGCAGCGCGTTCTCTATTGCGACTCATTCGCATCTATGGCAGGCTGGCGGGATGCTCCGGGCGTCCTTCGCCGGTCTCAGCCGCGCCGAAAAGGCCCGGGTGGCCGCCATGTACGGCTCGATCCTGGTCCTGCACGCCCTGGGCTTCTTCATCTTCGTCGCCTTCGTGGTCCCCGCCCACTACAAGGGCCTCGGGATCGGGGTGAGCGTGCTGGCCTACACCCTGGGCCTGCGCCACGCCTTCGACGCCGACCACATCTCGGCCATCGACAACACCACCCGCAAGGCCATGAGCGAGCGCCGGGGCACCGACCAGCCCCGCCCCCTCTCCTACGGCTACTTCTTCTCGATGGGCCACTCCACCATCGTCGTCGCCATCGGGGTCGGCATCATCGTTGCCGAGAAGACGGTGTTCGCCGCCGTGTCCAACAACAACTCCGGCCTCGAGCAGTTCGGCGGCCTGTTCGGCACCGTCGTCTCGGCCGGCTTCCTCTTCCTCATCGGCCTGCTGAACCTGGTGGTGCTGGCCGGCATCGTCAAGGTGTTCCGGTCCATGCGGCAGGGGGAGTACGACGAGGAGGAGCTGGAGCGGCAGCTCGACCACCGCGGCTTCTTCTCCCGCTTCCTGGGCCGGTGGACGAAGGCCATCCACCGGGAGTGGCAGATGTACCCGGTGGGGGTGGTGTTCGGCTTGGGCTTCGACACCGCCACCGAGGTCGCCCTCCTGGCGACGACCGCCCTCTACGCCTCGCGCCACGTACCGTGGTACGCCATCGCCTGCCTGCCCATTCTGTTCACGGCCGGCATGAGCCTGATGGACACCACCGACGGGCTGTTCATGAACCTGGCCTACGGCTGGGCCTTCTTCAACCCGGTCCGCAAGGTGTACTACAACCTGGCCATCACCGGGCTGTCGATCGGCATCTGCTTCTTCATCGGGGCCGTCGAAACCCTCGGCCTGCTCCCCATGGAGATCCATGGCCTCAGCCAGCGCCACGGCTTCTGGGGCTTCATGTACAACTTCAACGTCAACACGGCCGGCTTCGTGATCGTCGGCATGTTCGTCGCCACGTGGGTGACCGCCATGCTCGTCTGGCGCTACGGCCGAGTCGAGGAGAAGTGGGGCGCCAGGCTGAAGCCCGGCCCCGCCGACCCGTCGCCCTGACCCCGACCGGGCCCCGGGCGGGCCGCTCCCCGTGTTACGCTGCCCGCCGCATGCAGTAGACAGTGCCGCTGCGCAGGGGAAGCCGGTCGAAGTCCGGCGCTGGTCCGCAACCGTAGGCAACGAGCCGGGAGGCCCGTTGCGAGCCGGGATACCTGCTCGGTGGTCGAGCTCCCAACGTCGAGACACACGGTCCGGGGCTCGGTGGTCCTCTCCTTGGTGGAGGGCTCCCGGGTCCGGCCCGGGAAGCGAGAGACCATGACCCATCCCTGTCGGTTCCGGTTCGCTGCCGTTGCCACCACGGCCGGCGCACTGCTGATCGCCGCCGGCCTCGCCGTGCCCGCCGCTGGCGCGGCGAGCACGGCGACCACCGGCCCGCGGCTCCCGCAACTGCCGGCCGCGCAGCAGGCCGCCAACTGGCTGGCCGGCCAGTTCAACGCCCAGGGGTTCGTGCCCACCACACCCGGCTCGAGCACACCGGACCTCTCGGCCACTGCCCAGAGCGTGCTGGCCCTGTCGGCGGCCGACGTCGACCTGCCCGTCGCCCGCCGGGCGCTCTCGTACCTCCAGGCCAACGTGGACAGCTACGTCACAGTGGACGGGGCCGACGGCCCGGGCAAGCTCGCCCTCCTCATCCTCGATGCCGAGGCCCTCGGCGCCAATCCGCGGAGCTTCGGCGGGACCGACCTGGTGGCCCGCCTCCTGGCCACCCAGCAGTCGAGCGGTGCCGACGCCGGCCTCTTCGGCACCGAGACACAGGTGGCCACATACCAGGCCGGTACCTACGACCAGGGCCTGGCCCTGGCCGCCCTGGCCGCGGCGGGGGTTCACGGTACCGCGCCGGTCGGTGCCGCCGTGGGCTGGCTGCTGGCCCAGCAGTGCGCCGCCGGCGGCTGGACCTTCCCGGACCAGGCGCTGAACGCCTGCACCGGCACGCCGGGGACATTCCCCGACACAGGCCCCGACACGAACTCCACGGCGTTCGCCGTCGAAGGGCTGGCGGCAGAGGGGGCCCTGACGCCGGCGGCCTCGGCCAGCGCCCTCGCCTTCTTCGGCGCCGGCCAGGACGCTGATGCCGGCTGGTCCTACTTCCCGAGCAGCGCGGCCACGCCGCAGACAACGCAGCCCACATCGACGGCGCTGGTGGTCCAGGCGCTCCTCGCCCTCGGGGCCTCGCCCACCGCCGCCTCGTTCGCCAAGGGCACGGCCACGCCGATCTCGACGCTGCTCTCGTTCCAGCTCACGTCCGGGACCGACGCCGGGGCCTTCTACGAGCCGCCGGCCACCACAGCCGGCAACCTCTTCGCCACCTACGAGGCCATCCCGACCCTCGCCGGGTTGACCCTGCCCTTCGGCCCGTCCGGGACCGGCTACTGGGAGGTGGCCAGCGACGGCGGCATCTTCGCCTTCGGCAACGCCCCGTTCTACGGCTCGATGGGCGGCCAGCACCTGAACCAGCCGATCGTCGGCATGGCGGCCACGCCCACAGGCGGCGGCGCTGCGTCCAATGGCGCCGCCTCCGGCGGCTACTGGGAGGTGGCCAGCGACGGCGGCATCTTCGCCTTCGGCAACGCCCCGTTCTACGGCTCGATGGGCGGCCAGCACCTGAACCAGCCGATCGTCGGCATGGCGGCCACGCCCACAGGCGGCGGCTACTGGGAGGTGGCCAGCGACGGCGGCATCTTCGCCTTCGGCAACGCCCCGTTCTACGGCTCGATGGGCGGCCAGCACCTGAACCAGCCGATCGTCGGCATGGCGGCCACGCCCACAGGCCGGGGCGGGGTGTCCGGTGACGCCGCCTCCGACGGCTATCTGGAGGTGGCCAGCGACGGCGGCATCTTCGCCTTCGGGACGGCGGGCTTCTCCGGCTCGATGGGCGGCCAGCACCTGAACGCCCCGATCGTGGGCATCGGCGCTACCCCCACAGGCGGCGGCTACTGGGAGGTGGCCAGCGACGGCGGCATCTTCGCC